>JBKJXQ010000374.1:0-7160 GCA_046716235.1 Chitinophagaceae bacterium | reverse complement strand
CGGTAATTGAGAAATTGCTGGCAAGTGATGCTGAATGGAAAGCAGTTTATAATGAACTGTTGCTGGTAAATGAACTATTGAAATCTTCTGAACTGGAAATGCCTTCTATGCGGTTTACTAAAAATATAATGGAAGAAATTTCAAAACTGCATATTGCTCCGGCTACCAAATCCTATATCAATAAAAAAATAATCTGGGGATTAGGTATATTTTTTATTACCCTGATTCTTGGTTTTCTTGTATATGGTTTTGGACAAATGGACTGGACTGCCGGACAGGAAAGTTCTATTTCAAAAAATATTAATATGGTTAATTTTAGTAAAATTGATTTCAGCAAATTCTTTAATAATAGCTGGGTAAATGCCTTTATGATGATTAACGTGGTACTTGGATTGGTATTACTCGATAACTTTTTAACGAACAAAAGAAAAGAATTCATGAAAGAGAATACACCTTTTTAAAAGGTGTATTCTCTAAAGAAGCTTGATGATTATATATCATTAAGTCCGGTACGCCTCTTCTTTTCCTGAGTAATCGAAGGAGAGAGGGGGCTTTTTTTTGTTCAGTAATGAACAGAACCCTTAACGGAGCGTCGTCCGCCCGGCCTTGCCATTCGGACGGGCAACAAACGATCATAGTCCGAAGGATCCATCGGATAGTACTGCTGCTGGCTACATTCAAAAAACTTACCTTTGCTCCATAGAAAAACATACTATGGACATTAAGAATAATATTTTAGAAACTATAGGTAACACTCCCTTAATAAGGCTGAATAAGATTACTAAAGATTTTCCCTGCACGGTGCTTGCAAAAGTAGATTATTTTAATCCCGGCAATTCTATTAAAGACCGAATGGCATTGAAGATGGTGGAAATAGCGGAGCAAGAAGGCAAATTAAAACCCGGTGGAACTATTATTGAAGGAACAAGTGGTAACACGGGAATGGGGCTGGCATTGGCAGCTATCGTTAAAGGGTATAAATGTATTTTTGTTACCACTGAAAAGCAGTCTAAAGAAAAAGCTGATATTTTAAAAGCAGTGGGTGCAGAAGTAATTGTTTGTCCTACGAATGTTTTACCGGAAGATCCAAAAAGCTATTACAGTGTGGCGGCAAGGTTGGCAAAAGAAGTGCCTAACTCCTATCACATGAATCAGTATGATAACCTGGCGAACCGCCTGGCGCATTATGAAACTACGGGTCCTGAAATATGGAAACAGACCGATGGAAAAATAACTCACTTAGTTTGTACTGCAGGAACCGGGGGTACTATTACCGGTGCGGCAATGTACCTTAAAGAAAAAAACCCCGATATACAAATATGGGCAATAGATGTGTATGGTTCATTACTAACAAAATATTATCGCACTGGTGAAATTGATATGAATGAAGTGCATCCATACATAAGTGAAGGCTTTGGCGAAGACTTTGTACCGAAAAATTATGACATGAGTGTGATTGATTATTTTGAACAGGTAACTGATAAGGATGGTGCAGTGATGGCAAGAAAGCTGGCTAAAGAAGAAGGATTATTTTGTGGATATAGTGCGGGTAGTTGCATACAAGGATTAATTCAATTGAAAAGTAAGTTGAAAAAAGATGACCTCGTAGTTTGTATTTTTCATGATCATGGCAGCCGTTATGTTGGTAAAATTTATAATGACCAATGGATGATAGAACGGGGCTTTTTGGATGTAAAAACTTTTCGTGATGTAGTAAGTTCAAGAGGTACTAAACGATTAATAACTATTGATGCATCTCAAACAGTTTTGGAAGCAGTAGAGCTGATGAAAAAATATGATATAGAACAAATACCGGTAATGAATGCCCGCCTGAACGATTCAGTCGGGCAGGGCAATGGCCCGTTGGGTGCCATCAGTGAAAGTGGCTTGTTTCAAAAAATATTTAATAATCCTGAAATAAAAAACTCCAGAGTAGAAGAAGTATTGGAACCTTCCTTCCCTGTAGTGGCATTTGATACAGCGGTTGAAAAATTAAGCCACCTGATAAACAGGGAAAACGGCGCTGTGATGGCAAAAGACGAAGCCGGGAATTACCATATCGTAACCAAATACGATGTCATCCAGGCACTGGGTAATTAGTAAACAATAATCTGTTTTGATTGATTGAAAACAAGTTTATATTCCTGGTTGAGCCTTACAGCGTAAAACTACGACTACGATATCAGTTATTTGCGCAATTTTTTTAAGGCTGTTTACGATGAATGATGTAAAAACTGTCGTAAAAAAGTTTAGTTTTTTTGCTCTATAATATTAACGAACTCACCGTTACTTTTGTGTCAGAAGTTGATTGATAGCAAATCTATCATAAGTCCAATGTCCAATTAAAAAAACCATCCAACAATCCTAAGAAAAACCGTCCAAGTTCCTTAGAAAAACAGTCCAATTTAAAGTCCAGTATCAATCAACTTCTTCTTTTCTTTTTAAAGAAAAGGTTTTAGAAAAATCGAAAAGTCCGATACCAACCGAAAGCCATCTAAGTTCAGTAGATCCTTGAAAAAGCATTTAATTCAATTTCCGATTAGAAAACCGTCCAAAGTCCAAAAAATCCTTGAAGAACTACCCTGAACATCACTGTGTCCAAACCCATGAAAAAATTCAAAGTCCGGAACCCTCCTGCTAAACTAAAAATTAGCAGGAGGCACAGTGAACTCTTTTCTTCTTTTTCAAATCTACAATCGGCTTTATTCATTTAGTAATTTGCAGCAAATTGTTGCATGGCTATTTTTTTTGATCAAACCGGCAGAAGCATTTCGCTTGATAAAACTCCCACAAGGATTATTTCACTTGTTCCATCTCAAACAGAATTATTATTTGATCTGGGTCTTACTCAGGAAGTAATAGGTATTACTAAATTTTGTATTCACCCACCTGAATGGTTCCATACTAAAACAAAAGTAGGCGGCACTAAACAATTAAAGATGGATATCATCCATCAATTACAGCCCGACCTTATTATAGCCAATAAAGAAGAAAATGTAAAAGAACAGATAGAAGAACTGGAAAATTATTTTCCTGTATGGATCAGTAATGTCAATAACCTTTATGATGCTTATGAAATGATTCAACAGGTGGGCATGATTACAAATAAAAAAGAGGCTGCGCATGAAATGATTCTACAGATAAATAAAAATTTTGCCCAATTACAAACTACTGAGCATAAACCAAAGACTGCATATCTTATCTGGCAACAACCTTACATGACCATAGGTGGTGATACATTTATTAATGCAATGCTTGAGACTGCCGGGTTTAAAAATATTTTTGCAAGTGAAAAGAGATACCCCGAAGTTAGTATTGAACAACTGAGAACGATGAAGCCTGAATTATTGCTGCTTTCTTCCGAACCATTTCCTTTCAAACAAAAGCATGTTGACGAGTTGCAATTACAATTGCCTGGTACAAAAATTATGCTGGCAGATGGAGAAATGTTTAGCTGGTATGGCAGCAGATTATTACTTGCACCGTCGTATTTCAATAATCTTCAAAAACAAATTAAAATAATCCGATCTTAGGAAATTAATTTATCCTTCTAAATGAGTTTTACCGCCAATAAAAATGAAAGAGAAACAAATCTTGGGGATAAGCCATCCCGTAAGAAACCCATGTATCCCGTAAATGATAAGTTACGCAGTTATCTGAAATTGCATGGACGGGAAGTAAAATTACCAGTCTCGTACAACGACTTGCTGCATTACACATGGTCTGTTTCTATAAAAGATAAAACTGGAAAAGATACATTATGGGAGAAAACATCGTATGATAGTAAGCAGTGGGAATATATCCGGGATGGATTGGTAAAAATTTATGCTATTCTTAAAACAGAAGGTGATTTCAGTTTTACCAATCACCTCGACGTGGCAAGGGTTGACTATTGCACTTTTGGAAACTCCCACCCCTTCCGCATCCGTATTGTAAATAAGTTTAATGATAACTACGATCATTATTATATAAAAATAGCTGATGCATCAAGGGTGTATGGATTAGAACTTGAACATATACTATCTCCTAACCGCATCACTTTTTTTACCTGTGATAATACATTGGTAGAGGAACATATACCCGGCATACCAGGCGATACTTTTATGCAGCAAATGATTGATGCTCCCGAAACAAATAAAATAAGGCTGGCGAAAGAATTTGTAAAGTTCAATGAACGTTGTTTTGTAAGATTATTGGGCGATATGCGCAGCTATAATTTTGTGGTGGATATAACGCCTGACATAGAAGATTATCAATACCGCATCCGTTGTATTGATTATGATCAGCAATCTTATGAAGGACGAAAAAATTTATACCTGCCACAATTTTTTAAAGAAAACTATGCCTTTGTGAATTTATCACTTTCATATCTCAATAAGGAATCTATTGAGCAATACCAGTTCGAAGAAAGAACATTGATAACATTCAGAATGGTTTCATCAAGGTATCGTATAAAAGAATTGCTTGATATTATGGGAACGGATGAAATTTCCTCCCCACAAAAGATAGCACAACTGAAAGATGAGCTAAGTGAATACCTGAAGAGCTCAGTTTTTAATAAATGTAAGTCGATGGGTGACATTGTAAAAACACACATGAAACAAACACTCCGTAAAAATTTATTACTGATCCAAAAGAATCTCGGTAAAACAAACGAATAGCAGTCTAACAGCTGTTCGTAATTGTAGTGCACTAAATTATCTATCTTGCAAATTATTTAATGTCAGTCTGCTGCCTGACAACCAGATTTTATAATTAAAAAAGTAGAAAAACACAACAATGAAAAAATACAGAGCCGGTGTGCTGTTTGGTGAAGAACTGAAAGCACTTTATAACGATGCCAAGGACAATCAATTTGCTATGCCCGCTGTTAATACTATTGGTACCAATACTATTAATGCAACACTGGAAGCTGCTGCAAAAGTAAACTCCCCGGTTATTATACAATTCTCCAATGGTGGAGCACAGTTTATAGCTGGTAAAGGAATGCCTAATGATGAATTACAGGCAAATATATCCGGCGGTATATCGGGAGCATTGCATATTCATAATGTAGCAAAATATTATGGTGTGCCTGTCGTGTTGCATACAGACCATGCTTCAAAAAAATGGTTGCCATGGATAAGTGGATTAATTGATGCCGGCGAACAATACTTCAGGGAAAAAGGCCAGCCTCTTTTCAGTTCTCACATGCTCGACCTTAGTGAAGAACCTATTGAAGAAAATATTCACACCTCTGTTGAATTTTATAAGAGAATGCATCCCCTTGGTATGAGTATTGAAATAGAACTTGGTGTAACTGGTGGTGAAGAAGATGGTGTAGACAACAGCGAAGTAGAAAATTCAAAACTATATACACAACCCGAAGATGTGTCTTACTCTTATAAAGAACTGAGTAAAGTGGGTTCATTGTTTACGGTAGCTGCTGCATTTGGTAATGTGCATGGTGTGTATAAGCCCGGTAATGTAGAGCTGCGACCAGAGATATTAAATAACAGCCAGCTATTTATTGAAAAAGAATTGAATACCGGCCCTAAGCCTGTGTACTTTGTATTTCATGGTGGCAGTGGTTCTCCACAGCATCAGATAAGAGAAGCTATTGGTTACGGTGCTATCAAAATGAATTTGGATACCGACCTGCAATGGGCTTTCTGGGAAGGTATTTTGAATAATTATAAAAAGAGTGAAGCTTATCTGCAAGGTCAGTTAGGTAACCCTGAAGGAGATGACAAGCCCAACAAAAAATATTATGATCCCCGGGTATGGCTAAGAAAAGGTGAAGAAAATTTTATTAAACGCCTTGAAACAGCTTTTGAAGATTTGAATTGCATCAATAGGAACGCTTAATATTCTAAGCCATAAGATAACAGGTTCTAACAAAGGAACATTTAATTTTATCGGACACTCATACAAATGAGTTTCTGATAATTGATAAAATAAGCTGATAGCATAAACTTCAGAGTTTTGAATTATTATTGAATTGTGGCTAATAAATTATTTATATAATTACTGAAGACCCTATTAATTTGTAATTAGAGGTTAGCTTAATACAAATTACCAGGTTTTATGTTATTTTCTTTATTTCACTTATGCTTGTGGTACATGTAATGCATCTTCAACTAACAGACTTTACAATTTCAATAAAAAATAGTATTTTACAGGATTACTTTATCTTAAAGTACCTGATATGAAAAATATTTATTTTTTCTCCTTTATAATATTGCTGGTAACTATAACAGGTTGTGGAACTGCTTCTGTCAGCGAGAAAGAAGCATCTTCAAATAGTGGTGTTACTACATCCCGGCAAATGAATGAAGTGGTTGACCCGAAAATAAACCCGGTTGAATTGCCGGATAGTTCTACCAGTCTCTCAATTCCTTCAAATGCTATTAATCGTCCGGTTGCTCCGGATATAAGTTCTGCAGCAGGTCTTAATCCTGCACATGGCCAGCCCGGCCATCGATGCGAAATTCCTGTTGGTACATCTATGAATAGTAAACCAACAATACCCGTTTCAAACTCTACTGTACAGCCAGTACCTGGTACAACATCACCTGTAAACAACCAATCAACTGTATCCAAGCCTGTTACCACTGGTATCAATCCGGAGCATGGCAAACCAGGACACCGTTGTGATATTGCTGTAGGTGCAGCATTGAACAGTAAGCCAACAACCACGGTTACAAATACTAATTCACAATCAACTGCAACACCAACTCAACCTCTTATAAAGCCTTCAAGTTCCTCAGCAACTGTAGCCACAGGTCTCAATCCAGAACATGGTAAACCAGGTCATCGTTGCGATATTGCTGTTGGTGCAGCATTGAACAGTAAGCCAACGACCACAGTTACAAATACAAATTCTCCATCCGCTGTATTACCCAAGCAACCTGTTATTAAACCATACAGCCCATCTGCAACAGTAGCCACAGGTCTAAATCCAGAGCATGGCAAACACGGACATCGTTGTGATATTGCTGTTGGTGCAGCATTGAACATTAAGCCAACGACACCAACTACAAATACTACCCCGCAATTGGATACCGGATCAAAAACAGCAGTTATTAAGCAATATCTTCTCAACATTATAAATATATTTCATCATTCACCTATAATGAAAAAGCTTCACACTATTGTTTTTTTTGAGTTTTGTCTGTAGG
>JBKJXQ010000373.1:0-6246 GCA_046716235.1 Chitinophagaceae bacterium | reverse complement strand
GCTTTCAGATAGGGTAGTTGCATTTTTCTCTACAGCATCTGTGTGTCCACTAATACGTAAGTTATAATCTGGATATTCCTTCAAAATATTTGCCACCTCATCCAACATGGGATAAGTAGTAACTTTTACTAATGCATTGGCTGATTCAAAGTTGACACGGCGGGTGGCAAATTGTAACCGCTTTGGTACTTCTTTTTTTACTACAGGACAACCATTGTTACTGACATCACCCATCACTGTAGGACATTTATCATCTGAATCCATCACTCCATCATTATCCGTATCTGCGGGACAACCATTCATGTCCACTTTAACTCCCATCTTTGTATCCGGACATTTATCTTCTGAATCTATTATACCATCTCTATCACTATCGGCAGCACATCCGCTGGCATCAACTTTAATTCCTTTTTTTGTATCAGGGCATTTATCATTAGCATCCTGAACACCGTCGCCATCTGTATCGGGGCATCCCATGAAAATATCCATTCCTTTTGCATTAGGGCATTTATCCTTTGAATCTTCGATGCCATCACCATCACTATCCGGACAACCTTTAAATCTTGGAAGTCCTGGTACATCGGCACACATATCATCAATATCGCTTACCCCGTCTTTATCTTTATCCTGGCAACCATTCATATCTGTTGAACCGGGTACGGTAGGACATTTATCTAAATAATCTGCTACTCCATCTTTGTCAGTATCTACAGGGCAGCCTGTACCATCAACCATAACACCGGGTGGGGTAGAGGCACATTTGTCCCTTTTATTCTTTACACCATCCCCATCACCATCTTTTTTCATGTCAAATTTGGATGGAGCGACAGGTTCATTTTGTGCATAAATGGAATTAAAAGAACTAACAATAAATAAGATTGTTAGTAGTGGAAATGATTTTTTAAAACTCATAAAATTCATATTTCTGTTTTATTGAAAAAGATTACAAATAATCATTGCACTTTTTAAAGCGAAATAATTATCATTTGAATATTATTTACAAAAGCTAAGCCACTCTTTTTTCAGATAGATATAATTAACTATGTAAACGAATTAATTCATTACTGAGATTTTGTGGTACTTATTGGGAAAAAGAATACCCATTTTTAGGTTAAATTTTAAAAAAAGTTTATTTTTTTAGAATCTTTAACTGAACTATTCCCCATATATTTATTCACATACTAATTATTACCACGGAGTTTTTGGCACTGGTATTGCCAGATATAATATATACTATTCATCTCAATCATATATTGATAGAGATTTGCCAGAAAATTATAATAATTAAAAAACCCCTTATGAAATTTAATTTAAGTATTGCTGTAGCCGCAATTTTAATAATGAGTAATGCAAGTGCTCAAAAGATAAACATTGGTATAAAAGGTGGATTTAACCAATATAATATTCATAACGATAATGGTGCAGAATATGATGCAAAGTCCGGATTCCATCTGGGTCTGTTAGGTCATATTCATCTTGCCAAACAATTAGCCTTACAACCGGAATTAATATACTCCGCCCAAGGGGCTGAATACACCACTTCGAATGTAAATACTAAAATTAAATTAGGATATATTAATGTGCCTTTAATAGTACAATATATGTTTAACAATGGGTTCAGATTAGAAGCAGGTCCACAAGTTGGCTTTCTGATCAATGCCGAATCCGAAACCAATAATAACACTACAGATATTGGCGATAATTTAAATACTGTTGATTTTGCATTGGGAGCCGGTCTGGGATATGTTGCCTCATCTGGTTTTGGTGTTGATGCAAGATATAATCTTGGCCTGAGTAATATTAATGAAAGTGGTTCTGTAAAATCAACTAACAGGGGGTTTCAACTTGGCGTTTTCTATCTTTTTCATCACAAATAATTCTACTATAAAATACGGTTTTTTTCAAATCCACATATTGAGAAACGCCTTTTAAAACATCATATCCCCCTTATTTGTTATAAGAAAGTGGTTAAAAGGTATTTTGCTAAACAATATCAACAATCATTATTTTTGATTGATTTTTATTAATGCATTTACTTTTTAATAGATTTTTTATGAAAAATAGTATTCGGGTTTTTATGTGTCATTTGCTATGTGTTATTGTTTTAACTTTTCAACTGGCTACCGCTAATGCAGTTGATAAGCCGGCAAAGGAATTTTACCAGATAACTATCTATCATTTTAATACCACTGCACAAGAAAAAGTAATCAATAATTATCTTGAAAAAGCATTTCTTCCGGCACTTCACCGGATGGGTTTGCGTAATGTTGGGATATTTAAAGCAATGGCCAATGATACTTCGCAAAACAAATTGTTTTATGTTTTTATACCTGTAAAATCACTGGATGTAATTACAAAAATTCCGGTTAGGTTAAATACAGACAATAATTATTTATCAGCCGGAGAAGAATACCTCCAGGCTGTTTATTCATCGCCTCCTTTTTCAAGAAAGGAAATTATTATAACAGAAGCTTTTCCCCTGGCTACACAAATGAAATTACCGCAATTAAATTCTCCCAAAAAAGACAGGGTATATGAATTGCGCAGCTATGAAAGTGCAACTGAAAAAATATTTGCCAACAAAGTAAAGATGTTTAATGAAGGTGATGAGATTGGGCTGTTCCAGCGACTTAATTTTAATGCAGCTTTTTACAGTAGTGTAATAGCCGGAGCTAATATGCCTAACCTGATATATATGACCTGTTTTGAAAACATGGCAGACAGGGATAAGCATTGGAAAGCATTTGTAGATGATCCTTTCTGGAAAAAACTTTCTTCATTACCGGAATATCAAAATAATATTTCGCACATTGATATTACTTTTTTACAACCGGTAGTGTATTCAGACTTTTAAAAGGGTAGTCCCGTTTTAATTTCACTTCATTAAAAAATAACCAGCATTGCCGGGATGGAGTTTTCAGTATAAATAAGGCAACAAACCCTACTTAACCAGTTTTACATTCACTGCGTTGGCACCCTTAGGACCCATTTCAGTTTCAAATGTTACTTTGTTATTTTCCTTGATTTCTTCTGTCAATGAATTGATGTGAACGAAAACACTTTCCTGTGTTTCCATATCTTTAATGAACCCATATCCTTTTGCATCATTGAAAAAAGTAACTATGCCTTTCCGGATCAGGTCTTCAGGATTAATGGGTTCTTGTTTAGGTACACCTATTTCAATATCCTCAGCTTTTACTATAATTTTTTTTCTGGGATCTGGTGGCTTGGAGGAAAGGTTACCATTCTCATCCAGATAAGCTAACATACTATCCAGGTTATTACCATCCTTGGTATTCTCTTTCCGCTCTTGTTTTCTTTCTGCTTTTTCTTTTTTTTCCTGTTTTTTTTTCTTTTCTCTTTCTTTTTTGTTCCAGGTTTCTGCCATAGTACTGTAATGTTTTAGTTTATTAATAGTTCTGAAGAAGATAATAGTATATCAACAGATTCAATTAAAGATAAGGAAATTTTACTCCTCCGTTGTCAAAGTGTTTATCAACTTTATTACAGGGCCGCCTTATCCGGTGATTGTCAGTTATTCCAGATACTCCGGCCAGCGTAGATAAATGAACTAAAGACATTTTTTAAGCCTACCTTGTTAGAATGGTAAAAGATAAAACAGTGCAGTTTGTTTGTTTTGAAACAAAACTCGGTCATGAACAATTCATTGCACAATGGGAACTATATACGAGGTCTGTTAACAGCGATGTAGATGTGACATTACAGCAATCCGAGAAAAATGGCCTCTTTAAATATATAGCCCAACATCGCTGCCCTGACGGAGAATTCAAATTTGTTTTTACAAAAGCAAGCCGGACATCCCGGACCCCTGAAGTGGAAGTAAAAATAAAACAAGCAGGAGGATATTCTATTTTACAGTTAGAAAGAAAAAATGAAGTGCATTCAGGTGAAAGTAAAGTTTTTGCTTTTATCAGCAACCCCCAGGCAGACCTTACTATTTACAGGCAACTATCTCCACAGAGTAAATTAAATATTTACGAAGCCTATTATGAAAATTGCCAGTATGCTTATATCCTCGAATATTTTGTACATAATAAAGCTACATTAGATCTGGTAGCAGAATTGAAAAAAAATGAAGCTGTAGATATTGGTGTTTATAACGAATGTATGCCAGCGGCTGTTTAAAACTTTCATCACCGTTTTATAATTCAATTGTACTCCTCTCCATCAGCAGAAGGGTTGGCATTATAGTTCTTTACTGAAGTAATCAGTAATTTTATTTATCGGGCAAATTTATCCATTACTTTACATTTAAAGTATTACTAAAGCTAACTGTTACGTATGAAACAATTATTCCTTTCAGTCATCCTCTTTTTGGATACAACAACGTATTCTTTTTCGCAAAAAACAAACTCCGCTAAACCTGTTGACTATTTCCCCCCAGCAAATAAATGGCAACAAAAATCAGCCGAAGAACTGGGATTAAAATCAACTGCTATTGAAGCTACCGTCAATTATGCCATTGCCAATGAAATAAAGAACCCCCGTAATATGGAAGTGAATCATTACCGCACTTTTGGTAAAGAGCCTTTTGGCGAAGGCATTGGTCCTTTTGCAGAACGGGGCGAACCGACCGGTATCATTATATACAAAGGATATATCATTGCCAGCTGGGGTGAACCTTACCGTTGTGATATGACGCATAGTGTAACTAAAAGTTTTTTAAGTACCGTGATAGGTGTGGCGGTTGACAGCGGACTTATTAAAAATGTATTGGATACTGTTGCCCCATATATGCCGCTGGTTGAATTGTATGGACAACCAGCCTACCGGTCTTCAGAACTTATTGGACAACCACAACTGGTAAACATTTTTGCCACGACACATAACCGCACTATTACCTGGAATGATATGCTGCGGCAGACAAGTGATTGGGAGGGCATCCTATGGGGCAAACCTGAATGGGCCGACAGACCTGATAGCAATGCGGCTAATTGGATGAACCGTTCGAGACATGCAAGCGGAACGGTGTATGAGTACAATGATGTTAGGGTAAATGCACTTGCTCTTGCAGCAACCAGTGTATGGCGAAAATCTTTACCACAGGTACTGAAACAAACTATTATGGATCCCATCGGAGCTTCTGCTACCTGGCGTTGGACGGGATATAGAAATTCATGGATTGTATTGGATGGGCAACCGGTGCAAAGCGTAAGTGGAGGAGGGCATTGGGGTGGTGGTATGTTCATTAATGCCTTTGATATGGCCCGTTTCGGTTTGCTTACCCTGCATAAAGGTAGTTGGAATGGCAAACAGCTTATCAGTGAAAAATGGATTCATCAAGCATTAACGCCTACACCGGTTAAAACTGATTATGGATATATGAACTGGTTTTTAAATACGGATAAAAAATTATTGCCCTCTGCACCGGCCTCAGCATATATGCATGTGGGTAATGGTGCTAATTATATTTATGTTGACCCAACACACGACATAGTAATGGTAGTGAGATGGATAGACAATAAAGCTATGGATGGGACAGTAAAAAAATTACTGGAAGCTTTTAAAAACTAACGACGGCAGGTTAGAAAAACTAAAAAGGAATAACGTATTCATTGATAACCGTTTCTTTTATTCCAGGCTTTTTTCTACTACCGTTAGCTCCTTATGTTATTTATATTATCGTATTTTTACAACTTAACGTTACTATAATTATATAAATATGAAAACTATATTTGTCACTTTATTCTTTTGTCTTTCGTTAGTAGTTGCGCAAAGTCAAACTTCTGAAATAAAGCAAAATATCCCCGACAGCACTAAAAAAATAATAGCAGTAGAAGCATCCTGTGGTATGTGCCAGTTTGGAATGAAGGCTAAAGATTGCAGCCTGGCGGTTCGGATAGATGGTAAGGCTTATTTTGTTGATGGATCTTCAATAGATGAATATGGCGACGCTCATGCCAAAGATGGCTTTTGCGAAGCAATCAGAAAAGGAGAAGTGCAGGGGGAAATAGTTAATGACCGTTTTAACGCTACTTATTTTAAACTGCTTCCTATAAAAAAAGAAGATGTAAAAAACACAGGTCAATAAGCTCTTTTATATTTATTTTCTGATATGGCTATATTACAAGTGTTGAATGTAAGCAGGAAAGAAAACGGTATTACTGCAGTGGAAAAAATCAGTTTTACACAGCAGCATTTACAAAAAATTGCCATTATTGGAGAAACAGGTTCCGGTAAAACAACCTTGCTGAAATTGATTGCAGGATTGATACAACCTACCTC
>JBKJXQ010000372.1:0-3006 GCA_046716235.1 Chitinophagaceae bacterium | reverse complement strand
CCACTCATACCACTGCCAATAACAATAGCATCAAACGTATTTGTATTTTCTCCCATAAACTAATTATAAGTTTAACTCTTTAGCTTACACTTATCACAGGCACACAACCTTTAAAATTGGGCCCTGGTGCCATTTTATACTTTCTTATGCCAATCATATATTGTTTGGATGATGTAAAGCTTTGCAGCGTATAACGTTTTACCGTTGCATAAAACTTCAACGCATCCTCCGGTACATTTTTTTTCTTTTCAATATCTGTGAGCAATGATTTTTTTTGTTCTTGGGTATACCCTGTAAAGAGTTGCCCAAACTTTTCATGCGATAATTTATCAAATGCTTTCAATCCGATCATAAATTTATTTTGATCCTCAGGTGATGCACAATCATCAATCATGGTGAGTAAAAACTCATGGCTTTTTAGATCATTAGCACCTATAAAGTTTTCTGTTTGGGGAATGATAGTTTCGGTGAGAGCTGCCAACATTTTTTCCTGCTGACGGATAAGCGAAATATTCTTTAATACGATGGAACTTTTATCTTCCTGTGTGCAGGATGGCAGCAAAGCAGTTCCTGCAGAAATGATAACAACATTACGTATAGCTGTTCTTCTATTCATCTGGCTGCAATTAAGTTGATTATTAAATATACCATAAACAGTTGAGGTTAATAATCTCCTTTATATTTTTAATTACTAAAGTGAACAGGCTAAAAGTCAGGTTTAAAACTTCAGCTTAGCCAGGTAATTCATATTCTGTTTCATACTTTCGAACGGATTATTTGCATATTCTTCCTGTTCTACAAAGAAATATTTCATGCCGGCTTCTTTACTATGTTTCAGCATCTGCACTATATCCAAACCTCCTTTACCAAATTCAGTGCTTTGCTTTTTCTCCATATTCATATCCTTCAAATGCCAGAGCGGAAAACGTCCTTTATATTTTTTAAAGTAATCTAATGGGTTTTTTCCCGCAACGATTACCCAGCCCAAATCCATTTCCATATTTACAAATGCTGCATCGGTATTATCCAATAATACATCATATAATACCTGGCCTTTATCATTGTCAAATTCATAAGCATGATTATGATAACCGAATTTAAGATTCAATTTTTTACAGGCTTCGCCAGCTTTATTAAAGGTTTCAGCAACTTTTTTATAATTGTCTGTTGTTTGTCCATCGGATGGCATAGTAGAACATATTATATATTCCTGCCCTGATTCAACAGCTTCGTCCATCGTTTGCTTCCACTTATCATCAATACGGACATGGCCACTACGTAATGTCATTCCCAACCCGTCACAGGTTTGTTTCATTTCTTTTGGTGATAACCCATAATAATACCCCTTTTCACTTCCTGCTGATTCAATTTGTTTAATACCCAGCGAAGCTATCCGTTGCAACGTTCCTTTTGCATCTGCAAGCATATCCTGTCGAAAAGTATATAACTGGACACCTGTGTTTTTTACTTTTTTACCCGACTCTAAAAAAGAAGGCAACAATACAGAGCCGATAGCCATAGCTCCTGTATCCATTAAAAACTTACGTCGTGATGGCATAATGAATAAATATTAGTGATGTTGTCAAAAAGGGGTTTTAAATTTTTAATTAACTATTAAATATATTTTATTTTTTTTCACCATTTTATTTGCTTTTAATAACCCTGTCAGTTCTTTAGCGATTAGTGATGCTCTTTTAAATCAGACTGGTCCTTATAATATTGTTTAGGAAAGAAATAACCGGGCATACTTATATCTCTATTCCGCTTCACTGTACTTGCCTATCCCGGTAAGTTACTCTTATCCGCATTATATATTTATTTTATATTCACTAAAGAAATTCTTTTCATTAGTTCCATGCAGGCACGGCCATTGTGATAAGGACATTTCCAAAAACCTCCTTTATCTTTTTGCATGATAGAATAATCTTCTTCTATACCCCAAAACCATTCGCCATTCTTACTATCCTTTAAATATTTTTTTACAAATTGCCAGCTATCCAGTGATAGCTGCAGGTATTTTTCGTTGCCGGACAATTGGTATGCATTAAAAAATCCCACCATAGCTTCGGCCTGTGGCCATGAATGTTTTTCTTTTATCCAGTGATCAATTGCCGGATCATACTCATACCACATACCCCCATCAGCATCCACTGCCGCCGCCGAAGCATCTGCCAAATGCAATGCTATTTCTTTATACTGATCTATATAGGATTTAGTACCCGAAATTTTTGCACACTCGTATAATAACCAGGAAGCCTCTACATCATGCCCAAAAGACTGAATGGATGATTTTATTTCCCAATTTTCCGTGAAAAAAAGATTGAGATGATGGTTATTTTTATTAATAAAATATTTTTGAAAAATAGTAAGCAGGCTGTTTATCTTTTCCTGTAAAATTATCTCCGGCCATACCTGGTAAAGATTTGCATACGCTTCAATGATATGTAAGTGGGTGTTCATTGTCTTCTTCTCATTATTGTCCTTTTCGCTCAACCTTAAATCATCAATTACCTTCCACTCTCTTGTAAATGCTTCTGTGTAACCGCCTTTAATTCTATCAAAACTGAATTTCTCAATATTTTCAAACAAGCTCTTCGCCAAATAGAGTGCTGATTCATTGCCGGTTACTTTGTAATATTCTACTAAACCATACATACAAAAAGCTAGGCCGTATATCTGCTTTTTACCATTCAGCATTTTACCTTTTTGATCTACCGACCAAAATACACCTCCATACTCCTTATCAATAAAATGATTGCTGATATAATTAAAAGCTCTTGTGGCAATTTCAAGACATCGTTTATTATCTGAATACCGGATAGCGGCAGAAAAAGTCCAGAGTATCCTGCTGTTCAGCACAATACCTTTGGGAGCAGAAATGTCAGGGAGATTATCATTATTCATACTTCCATAAAATCCGCCGCCTTGTTCATCCGGCATATTATTAATCCACCAGAATAATACAGCCTCCAACTCCTCCCCTGTTTCTTTTTTATAGTCTGCCAG
>JBKJXQ010000371.1:0-3573 GCA_046716235.1 Chitinophagaceae bacterium | reverse complement strand
GTGTTGTTCTGGAGGCTCTTGGATTTGCTTCTATAACAAAGACTTTATCATTTTTAATAGCAAACTGAATATTAATCAAGCCTAATATATTTAACTCTCTGGCTATCTTTTCTGCATATTCTTCCATGGTATGTACAACTAATGGAGTGAGATTGAATGCAGGTAACACTGCATTACTATCGCCAGAGTGAATGCCTGCCGGCTCTATATGTTCCATTACTCCCATTACATGAAAATCGTCACCATCAAAAATACCGTCTATTTCTGCTTCCTGGCAGCGGTCAAGAAAATGGTCAACTAATATTTTATTACCTGGTAAATGTTTTAATAAACTTACCACCGCTTTCTCTACTTCCTCATCATTCAACACAATCCGCATTCCTTGTCCACCCAAAACATACGACGGACGAACCAATACCGGGTAACCCACCTTGTTAGCAACTGCCACTGCTTCGTCTACATCTTCAGCTGTACCATAATCGGGGTAAGGAATTTCCAGTTCTTTTAACCTGTCGCTAAAGCGACCACGGTCTTCGGCAATGTCCATACTATCATAAGACGTACCAATGATTTTTATCCCTTTCTCATGTAATTTTTCAGCCAGCTTCAAGGCTGTTTGCCCACCCAGTTGCACAATTACACCTTCTGGTTTTTCATGTTCTATAATTTCCCAGAGGTGTTCCCAATACACCGGTTCGAAGTATAATTTATCAGCCATGTCAAAATCGGTACTCACCGTTTCAGGATTACAGTTTACCATGATGGCTTCATAGCCACATTCTTTTATTGCCAGCAAACCATGTACACAGCAATAATCAAATTCAATACCCTGCCCGATACGATTAGGCCCTGAACCTAATACAACTATTTTCTTTTTTGAGGAAACCTTCGATTCATTGGAAACTAATCCTGTTCCTTGCAAGGAACCAGAGGGAGCCTCAAAAGTAGAATAGAAATACGGTGTCTTTGCTTCAAACTCAGCAGAACAAGTGTCAACCATTTTATAAACTCTTGTTATGCCAGCAGCATTTCTTTTATTATAAACATCATCCTCATCTCCGTGTTCGGTAATACGGCTTATCTGCTCATCACTAAAGCCATTTACTTTGGCTTCTCTTAATAAGTCGATTGGCAAGTCAGCCAGATCATACTTTGCTATTTCTTTTTCTATGTTACATATTTTCTGGATCTCGTATAAAAACCAACGGTCAATACCATTAGTGGCTTTGGATATAGTGCCTACAGATATTCCCGCCATCAGCGCATCTTTAATACGGAATATGCGATCCCATTTCGGAATTTTGATATACTCCAGTAATTCATCAGCATGCATCAGGCTTTTGCCATAGTATCCAAGTCCAATAGCATTATTCTCTAAACTCTGACATGCTTTTTGTATGGCTTCTGTAAAACTTCTGCCAATGCCCATCACTTCACCAACACTTTTCATCTGGAAGCCTAGCGTATCATTGGCTCCTTTAAATTTATCGAAGTTCCAACGGGGAATTTTTACAATTACATAATCCAGTGCCGGTTCAAAATAGGCTGAGGTTGTTTTAGTGATCTGGTTTTCCAGTTCATCCAGGTTATAACCAATAGCCAGCTTAGCTGCAATTTTAGCAATTGGATAACCGGTGGCTTTACTTGCAAGGGCTGATGATCGGCTAACCCTTGGATTTATTTCAATTGCAAGTAATTCTTCTGTATCTGGATTAAGTGCAAACTGAACATTACAACCACCGGCAAAATTTCCCAGATCCCGCATCATTTTTATAGCCGTATTCCTCATCAATTGCATAGCGGTATCACTGAGCGTCATAGCAGGTGCTACTGTTATTGAGTCGCCGGTATGAACACCCATTGGGTCAAAGTTTTCTACGGTACAAATAATACATACATTGTCTGCCATGTCACGCAGTAACTCGAGTTCAAATTCTTTCCATCCCATTATTGCTTTCTCCACCAGCACTTCATGAATAGGGCTTGCTGTAAGTGCTCTGTTGAGGGCTTCATCTAATTCATCTTTTTTAAAAACAAGACCGCCCCCTGTTCCACCAAGGGTATATGAAGGACGGAGTACCAGCGGAAAACCTATTTCCTGAGCAAATTCTTTTCCTTCAAGAAAGGAGTTTGCAATTCTTCCCTGGGCAACCGTTACCCCTATTTCAATCATCCATTTTCTGAATTTTTCTCTGTCCTCCGCCTTTTCAATTGCTTTTATATCCACGCCAATCAAACGCACATTGTATTGTTGCCAGATTCCCAATTCTTCAGCTTCCTTGGCCAGGTTAAGTGCTGTTTGTCCACCCATGGTTGGAAGTACGGCATCTATCTGGTTTTCTTGTAATATTTGTTCAATACTTTCTACCGTAAGTGGCAGCAGGTACACCCGGTCTGCCATCATAGGATCTGTCATGATGGTAGCAGGATTACTGTTGATAAGAATCACCTTTATCCCTTCTTCCCGTAAGCTGCGTGCAGCCTGCGTGCCGGAATAGTCAAATTCGCAGGCCTGGCCAATAATAATTGGACCCGAACCGATAATGAGAACTGAGGTAATGGAATTGTCTTTTGGCATTTTTTTTATCCCCTCCTTGGGGGGCTGGAGTGGGTTAACAAATTGCGCAAAAGTAAGGGAATGCAAGGGTTTTTAACGGAGGAAAAATGATTTTTTCCGTTTATTTAAAAGATTGTAGCGGCACCGGCTTTGGTATTTTCCGGTAGGAGAGTGAATACAAATCGTCATAAATTTTTTTTGGCTGATCGGATAATGAAATTACAGCTTGTTTCAGATCATCCGGCGTTCTGAAACCTGGGTATGGATGGGGGAAATTTTCCGAAATGGTTTTCATGCTCAACGTGTCATGCCGTCTTTCAAAATTAGCTATATAGAATATTTTTTGTTTGATTTCAACTGAGGCCCTCTTGCCTTTTTTTTGAAAAGAAATTATAGAAGACTCCAGGTTCATAAATCGCTGCTCTCCGATATAAGAAATAAAACCGGTGAAATAAGAAGTGTCGGGCAATATAATATCGCCTTTAGCAGCTTTACCATAGCGGGTAATAGAATAAGTGGAATCAGATTTTGCGGTGATTTCAAGAGCTTCTATTCCAAAAAAATCACTGCCATCTTTTACAATGCCGTACCAATAACCCAGCAGGTTACTATCAATCGGTTCGGCAGGCGAATGACTAAGTGGTACATTCGACTCGAATGGGCATGCACTTAAAATAAAAGCGACCGGCAACAGCCAACATAATTTTTTCATTATAAAAAATTAGGGCAAAAGATACAACTAATGAACGGGATAGCCTATACCATACATCACGGATGCTTATTTTTGTAGTATGAAGCCGAGGGTTTTGTTATTTATGGTATTGCTTTTTTTTTCATGTTGTTTGCAGGCGCAAACACCAGCCTATCACAAAAATTATTTTCGTAATCCTCTTGGTATCCCCATGGAGTTAGCTGCCAATTTTGGTGAACTGCGACCCAATCACTGGCACATGGGGCTTGATATCAGAACTGATCAAAAAGAAAATCTTCTGGTATATGCTGCAGCTGATGGATAT
>JBKJXQ010000370.1:0-3063 GCA_046716235.1 Chitinophagaceae bacterium | reverse complement strand
TTTCAAATAATCCATTGATAACATTAACCGATGCTAATGCTGATCAATTACTGGAAACAAAACTGACCGATTATTATTTCAGAGGTATCAGGCAGATAACACCCATGCATTATATTTCCGGTTTGTTTGGTGGCGCTGCAGTGTTTAGGGCAGAGTTAGCAGTACAACAATCTGCTTTTAATAATGATGTAAAAGTAAAAGCAGCTGTTGAGAAAAAATTTGCTTACTCATTGTATAGTGATTACACTCAACTCACCGCTTTCAGCAATCCGCCTCTTGCCACAAAAGATGCTTATGAAACAAAGATCAAAAGCATGAGTGGACCCACTAAGCTCAGCACTATTAATAACCTGGGGTTGACTAATATTGGAAACAAACTCTTGCAAAAAATGATGACCAAGGGTTTTATCATTGATGGTGAACACATGGGTTATGAAATGAAGGAGAATGTTTTTTCAGTGGCCGCTTCAAGAGGTTATCCAGTCATTTCCTCGCATACAGATCCTGCAAGTCTTAGTATGAATTGGACAGGAGCTCCGGTTGAGTTTAAAGATAATTTTTGGGGAGACGAGAATAAGAATTTCAATCTGCAGAATTTCGGTACCACAAATATCCGCAACCTGGCCAGTGAATTTCAACTGACAGATGACCATTACAGCAAGATCAGTAGCAGCGGCGGTACTGTGGGAGTGTTTATGCTTCCATATTTCAAGAAAACTTATTCCGGTTTCCTCGGCACAGTTGCTAATGATTGTGCAGGCAGCTCAAAAACATGGGCCCAGATGTATCTACACAGCGTAGATAAAATGAATTTTAAAGGAGTTGCCCTTTGTACCGACAGAGGTATGACAGATTTTATAGGACCGAGATTTGGACCCAACTCAGCTTATGCATTGAAAGACGAAGAATTGGTGAGTATGAAAATTGATAAACGAAAACAACAACGACTGGCACAAAGAAATGGTGTACGATATGATGTACCAATGTCGAGTTATAAACAGCAGTGGTATGAAAACCTGGATATGAAAGGCGGTGTGCTGAGTATATTAGACGAGATCATAGTGACCTATGAGGAGGAAGATATGTGGAAAGCTTTTGCTGCATACGAAGCCGGAGTTGCTCTTGCAAATGTACCGCTGAGCCGTGAAGTACTGAGAGCCGGACGCATCAAGAATTTTTATGAAGGACTTACAATAACACAGATCGATAACCCGGTAATAAAAAGCACCCCATGGTTTGAGAAAGCAGCAATGTATTGTGTAAAGAAAAATATAAGTGTAACATTACTGCCTGGCTATAATGCCTGGTTTCAGCATGACAGGGAATTTACCATGCTGCTCCACAATGCCATTGTACCTGTTTGGCAAGCCTGGCAATCCAAATACGGCAATAACCAAGCGCTGCGAAGATTAAAAACTGGTAATCGTTATTGGGATTTCAATACGGATGGCATGGCACATTATGGACTGATGCCCGATTTTCTGCAAGATCTTCGCAATATCGGGTTGGCACCTGACAAACTAACGGTCCTGTTCAGAAGTGCGGAAGATTATATCCAAATGTGGGAGAAAACACAAAAAGCATCGGGCACCAACCCAACTAATAGAATAAACGCTATTCAAAATATCCGGTAGAAATTATAAATCCAACTTACTTTCGCATTGATGAATAAATTTCAATCACTGCGAATTATTTTTATGGGTACACCCGAATTTGCTGTGGCAAGTTTAGATGCATTGGTAAAAGCCGGCTGCAATATCGTTGGGGTAATAACTGCTCCTGACAAAGCTGGCGGCAGGGGAATGCTACTACAACAAAGTGCCATAAAAAAATATGCAGTAGAAAATAAACTGACCGTTATACAACCAGAAAAATTAAAGGATCCCGAATTCTTAGCTGAGTTAAAATCATTGAATGCAGATTTACAAATAGTAGTTGCATTCCGCATGTTGCCAGAAGTAGTTTGGAACATGCCGCCCATGGGTACCATTAATCTTCATGGTTCTTTATTACCACAATACCGTGGTGCTGCACCCATCAACTGGGCCGTTATCAATGGCGAAAAAGAAACCGGTGTCACTACTTTTAAACTAAAACATGAAATAGATACCGGCGATATTTTATTACAGGAAAGTTTTTCTATTGGCGTAATTGATACGGCAGGCCAGGTACATGATAAAATGAAAGAAATTGGCGCCGCTGTATTAGTGAAAACAGTTAAAGGTATTGCCAACAATACATTAAACGAAACTCCCCAATATCAAACATCAAAAATCGAACATCCCACATTACAGCATGCCCCTAAAATTCATACAGATACCTGCCGGATAAACTGGAGTCAACCAGTAGAAACTGTTTTTAATCTCGTACGTGGATTATGCCCCTACCCTGCTGCCTTTACTATAATGAATGAAAAAATGCTGAAGATATATAAAGCAAAAAAAGAAATAATTATTCCAACCCATAGCGAAGGAGAATACGAAACTGATGGAAAAACATTTTTAAAATTTTGCTGCGCCAACGGATATCTCCATCTCCTGGAAATACAATTAGAAGGCAAAAAAAGAATGACTGTTGAGGAATTCTTACGTGGCTACCGTTCAGCTTCTCAATAAGTAACCTTTACAATAAATTTATCCTGATCAGTAATTTCCAGCACAGAAGCAGACGCATTGCTGATCCGTATATTCAAGCCATCATTCTGCCGGATGCCACTCATCTCACCCAATACTTTTGCGTACACTGCTTTATTATTGGTGGGGTTAATTACTTTTACAATAGTTCCTGGAGATACTTTATCAATCAGCAGATAATATTTTGCATCCTGCCAGCCACTGGCTGTTTTAAAAATACCTGATGTTACCGTTTCATTTTTAGAAACAGGTGTTACTTTAACCTGTTGATCAAACGATAGCTTAAAATATCCCTGGTCATGAGTAGCTACAGGCTTTTCTTCTACTTTTGGTACAACAACAATTGGTTTTTCTTCCGTTTTCACCACAGGTTTTTCGTCTACTATTGGCTCCAACATCACTGGCTTTTCTTTTGTCTTCACAACAGGCT
>JBKJXQ010000369.1:0-3467 GCA_046716235.1 Chitinophagaceae bacterium | reverse complement strand
GAAAATTTACCTTACAGAAATATCAAAAACGCTAATTTTATACTCTAATTAAAAACTATTAAAATGAAAGGAACCCGTAATCTCCCATTATTAATCATACTTGGTCTTATACTCATACTTGGTGTATGGGGTTGCAGTGGTTATAATGGTTTAGTAAAAGGTGATCAGAATGTAAAGAAGTCCTGGGGTAATGTTGAAACAAATTATCAACGCCGTACTGATTTGTACAGTAGTGTAATTAAAACCATCGAAGCCTCTGCCAATTTTGAGAAATCATTGTTGAAAGATGTTGTAGAAGCCCGGGCCAAACTGGGATCCACCACAGTAAATGTGGACAATCAGGAAAGTTTAGATAAATATCAGCAGGCTCAGGGTCAAATGCAAGGGGCATTTTCAAGATTGATGGGCTATGTTGAGAATTATCCTGATATTAAAACTACCAAGTCATTCCAGGATTTTCAGGCTCAGATTGAAGGCACTGAAAACCGGATCAATGTAGCAAGGCAGGATTATAACAAATCAGTTGAAGGATACAATCTGAAAGTAAAAAGCTTCCCTAATAATCTTATCGCAGGCATAGGTGGATTTAAAGAAAAAGCTTTTTATAAATCCGATCCTGGATCTGAGAAAGCCCCGGATGTAAATTTTAATATTAAATAACGGCTATCCGAATGTTTTCCCTCTTTAAACGGAAGAAAAAATTTTTCAGCCCTCAGGAACAACAGCTGATTGTTTCAGCTATACAAAATGCTGAACGTTTTACCAGTGGGGAAGTACGGGTGTATGTAGAAAGCCGCTGCAGTTACATGGATGCCCTGGACAGGGCAATTGAAATATTTGCTCAAATGGGTATGCAGGCAACTGAAGAACGAAATGCAGTGCTGGTATATGTAGCGGTTAAGGATCATCATCTCGCCGTATTTGGAGATGAAGGTATTCACCGAAAAGTGGGGGCCGCCTATTGGAACACTGAAGTAATTAAAATGATAAGGGATTTCAACAGGGATGATTATGCAAAAGGAATAGCAGGCTGTGTAGAAGATATAGGCCAGGCCCTGCATCAGTTCTTCCCATATACAGATAAGGATAAGAATGAACTTTCAGATGACATTCAATTTGGCAGATAAATTTTCATGAAACTTTTTTTTACCTCCATACTCTTTTTGTTTTCTTTTTGTGTACATGCACAGATAGAAAAAGAAATTCCTAAAAAGCCCAGTCCACCCAAACTGGTCAATGATTATACTAATACACTTACCCCATCGCAGGTACAGGCTCTGGAAAATAAACTGGTTGCTTATGATGATAGTACTTCCAGCCAGGTAGTTATCGTTATCATTCCCTCTTTAAAGGGGTATGATGTGGCCGAATATAGCCTGGCCTTGGGCAGGGAATGGGGTATTGGCGGAAAGGAATTCAGTAACGGCGTTATAATTCTTGTAGCCAAGGATGATCGAAAGATCAGGATCGAAGTGGGGTATGGATTGGAAGGGGCTATTGCCGATATCACAGCGAAAAGTATTATTGACAACTCTATAACTCCTCAATTTAAAGAAGACAATTATTATCGTGGGCTCGACCTTGCTACCAATGATATTATAAAGGCGGCAGCAGGTGAATACAGGGCACCTTCCGGTTATGGTAATAAAAATAAAAAGCCCCGGGGTTTTGGATCAATACTTACTATATTAATAATATTATTTTTTTTATTAGGTGGATTAGGTGGTAGGAAAGGGGGTGGTAAAGGCGGAGGTCTTATGTCAGGTAGTGGATGGATTTTAGGAAGCATGCTGGGTAGCAGCAGGGGCGGTGGCGGTTGGTCTGGTGGTGGAAGTGGCGGCGGTGGATTTGGAGGCTTTGGCGGTGGCAGCTTTGGCGGTGGCGGATCAAGCGGTAGTTGGTAAAAACTTATTCATAAATTCATCCATTAAATGGGGGTGGATTTAATATTAATATACATTTCACCTTTTAGCGGAACCAGCAGTAAGTCATTTAATATTTATTAATTTAACTTTGAAAAATTATTAAATGATATCTAAAAATGAAAAAACTATTTATATGCCTTCTGATTTCGGCTACCACTTTAGTAGCTTCATCTCAGAAAGTATATTTTGTTTATCTGCAGTCTGAAGCAGATCAGCCTTTTTTTGTAAAAATGAATGAAAAGATTAATAGCTCTACCGGTTCAGGCTATCTTATTTTATCAAAGCTGCATGACAGTAGTTATAATTTCAGTATAGGTTTCCCCCAAAATAAATGGCCGGAACAAAATTTTTCCATCTCCGTTAATAAAAAAGATCATGGATATTTATTAAAAAATTTTGGTGATAAAGGATGGGGATTATTCAACTTGCAAACAATGGCCATTCAAATGCCTGTATCAGTGACCAGTAAGACTGATATGCCAGCTAAAACAGAAAATAAAAATGTTTCGCCATTCACCGAAATTCTTTCAAAAGCTGCCGACGATCCTTCTTTAAAAGATAAGCCGGTTGTTCCCGTTGCTGAAGAAAAAAAGACTGACATAGCAGCAATTCCGCCAATAGAAAAGAAAGCAGAACCAAAAAATGAAGTAAAAGAATTGATGGTGTCAAAACCGGTGGAAGTAACAGAACAGCCTATAGTTAAAAAAGAAGAACCAAAAATCGAAACCAAAGATTCGATACAAATAAAACCAGCAGAAGTAGAAGCACAGCAGATTATTAAAAGCGAAACACCAAAAGTTGCAGCTCAAGAGCCCACAATCATAAAATCAGTAGTAGAAACTGAACAACCACTTGCAAAAGAAGAAATAAAATCATTTATTGATGACGGGTATAAAAAATCCATAGTAACAAAAAAATCGGAAAGTTCTACTACAGAGGGGTTTGGTTTAGTTTTTCTCGATACTCATCAAGATGGAAATCGGGATACTATCAGACTGATTATTCCTAACCCCAAGCCGGTCGTACCGGCTGTAAAAGCAGAACCCAAAGAAGATAAAAAATTTCTGGATATTGTTGCCGATATTCCTAAAACAGAAGAAAGACATCCACAGATAACAGAGGAGAATACAAAAATAGAACAAGTGAAGGAAGTTGCATTATCAAAACACTCGGCTAATAATAATTGCAAAGTTTTAGCAGATGAAAACGATTTTTTTAAAATCAGGAAAATAATGGCAGCAGTTGAAACAGATGAAGAAATGGTTAGTAGTGCCCTTAATTATTTTAAGACCAAATGTTTTACTGTTGCACAAATTAAAAATCTGGCAACTTTATTTTTAACTGATGCAGGTAAGTATAAATTTTTTGATGTGGCGTATTTGTATGTTGCAGACTTAGTAAACTTTAGTTCTCTTCAAACTGAATTAAAAGAGGAATATTATATCAATCGTTTCAAAGCAATGCTACGATAAGGTATTAATCAAAACGGCTTCATTATGCTCATTAATAAACAGCCATAGCTGTAATTTCCAACTTCTAACC
>JBKJXQ010000368.1:0-10618 GCA_046716235.1 Chitinophagaceae bacterium | reverse complement strand
GCTGAAAGACGGAGAAGATTACACCCGTAAAGATGGAAGCAGTATCAAAAATGATTTAGTTACCATCGCTGCAGAGCCGGGAAGGAAATATGCTTTCTGCGCCGACACTAAATATGACGAGTCTCTTATTCCGCATATCCTGGGGGCGGATATGATATACCATGAAACCACTTATCTCGATAACCTGCGAGAAAGGGCTGAAGCAAGGTTTCATTCCACCACCAAACAAGCCGCTGAGTTAGCAAAAAAAGCCGGCGTAAAAAAATTACTCATCGGCCACTTTAGCAGCAAATATGATACACTGGAAGAATTTGAAGCAGAGGCAAGAGAAGTTTTTTCTGAAACGTACCTGGCATTAGAAGGCGTTTGTTATGAGGTGTAAATTATCTTCACTTTTATTTCATTGAAATCATTTCTCTACTTAAATTAATATGGAGAATTCAATATATGGCATCTGATATCCATGTTTCGATTTAAATCTATTCATTTTATTACATTAATTTTTTTCTTGTCATCAACGTGGATCTTACTATTTAATCTCCACAAAAATTCCTTACCTGAGTACCATATCATAAAAATCGTTGTCCCAAATGATGAGAAAAGCTATTACCTGTTTTCATCTCAGTATGTATTAGACCAGATAAAGAATAAAAAGAAAATATATGTGGAACTCGACGACGATAAACTTACAAATCAGAAAAAAATTAGCTTTGTTCAATATGAAGCAAGAAGATTAAAATATACAAAAGACACAAATTCGGTTGTAAGTGTTAGTATTACAAACAAGGCATCTTATTCAGAAATCACACAATTGATTACTATTTGTAATCAAGATGGTCATAAAAGGTTTGTCCTGTTGAAAAACAGGTTTATAATATTTGGAGAATACCCATCAATAAAAGATCCAACTAAAAAGCCCCGGCTGATTTACTTATAGCATTATATAGCATTATATTAAGCTCCCTTCATCAAATTTCTTATCTTCTGATGATGCACTTCACTTACCGGCCATACCGGCATACGGAAAGTATTTTTACAAAGACCCATTTCACTTAAATAAGCTTTTACTCCACTGGGGCTGCCTTCGGCAAACATAGAGATAATAATATCGGTGTATTTGTAATGCAGCGACTGTGCTTCATTAAATTTTCCTTGCAGGCAAAGACGCACCATGTTAGAATAATCTAACGGGTACGCATTAGCTACTACAGAAATTAGTCCTTCTGCGCCACAAGCTATCATTGGTAATGTAATCGGGTCATCACCACTTATGACCATAAAGTCAGCAGGCTTGTTTTTAATGATATAATTTATCTGATCAAAATTGCCACCCGCTTCTTTAGTAGCAAATACTTTTTTACACTCCTTTGCTATGCGTACAGTTGTTTCGCCAGAAACATTTTGACCCGTACGGCTGGGAACATTGTACATGATGATGGGTAATGGTGTTGCTGCATCCAATGCCTTATAGTGTTGAAAAATTCCTTCCTGGTTGGGTTTGTTATATGCCGGGCTTGCAGTAAGAATAGCATCATACCCCTTCAAATCAAAGCTCACATATTCATGAAGAGTTTTACTCGTATCGCTGCCGCCAATGCCGGCTACTAATGGCAAGCGGCCAGCTACTTCTTTTGCTACAAAAGAAAATACCTGTTGCTTTTCTTCTCCATGAATAGTAGCACTTTCACCGGTTGTTCCCAACACAACCAAATACTCCACTTTACCCTTTATCCAAAATTCGATCAGTTTACTAAAACTTTCCCAGTCAATTTTTCCCTGCCCGACTTTGTCATTCAGGCGGGCATCTGCATGAAAGGGAGTTACAATAGCAATACCTGTTCCGGTGAATTTTTCTCTGAGTGACATTTTGATAATTAAGAATTAGTAATTAATAATTGTTATATAGTCATAAAGGTGCAACTGTATTTGTATTAATAAAAGATGAGTAATGATCAGGACGATGAATAGTGATTATTCTTTTCTTTCACTGAAAGAAAAGAATAACAGAACAAGTTCGCAACGAAGATGCCATGAATTCTTCGACTCAAGCTCAGAACTAATGCTGGAACAATACCCACCCCATATTCTCAAAGAAAATAGTTATTCTTATTTCGCCCCTCCAAGGAGGGTAAGTGTCGGAAAGTAAACTATTTACTTAAAATCTCTTTACTACTGGAATAATTCTTACACCTAAGTTCCTCCAGAGCTTGTCGAAGGATAGGGACAGGGTTCCTACATCTCTTCCCAAAATCCCATTTTACCAAACTTTTCAATCCTTGCATTTATCCGTTGTTCTGGTGATGATTGCTTTAGTTCTTTTATCACTGGTATTAAATAATTTTTGAGAATCTGTGCTGCTCCATCATAATCCCAATGTGCACCGCCAACTGGTTCTGGAATAATGCCCTCAATCAAACCAAAACCTAACATTTTTTCTGCTGTCAATCGTAATTGTTCTGCAGCAAGTTCTTTTTTATCCCAGCTCCGCCATAATATCGAAGAACAGCTTTCTGGACTGATAACGGTGTACCAGGTATTTTCCATCATAAATACTTTATCACCTACACCTATGCCCAATGCACCACCGCTGGCTCCTTCGCCAATAATGACACAGATAACCGGCACTTTCAATCGTATCATTTCATAAATATTCCTTGCAATGGCCTCACCCTGCCCTCTCTCTTCTGCCTCCAATCCCGGATAAGCCCCGGGAGTATCTATTAATGTAATTACAGGCTTATTAAATTTTTCTGCCAGCCTCATCAGCCGAAGTGCCTTACGATAGCCTTCGGGATTGGCCATACCAAAATTGCGCATCTGCCTCATTTTGGTATTAATACCTTTTTGCTGACCAATGATCATAACTGTTTCTCCATCCAGGCTGGCAAAACCTCCTACCATCGCTTTATCATCTTTTACATTACGATCGCCATATAATTCCACGAAATTGGAAGTCATTTTATCAATGTACTTCAAGGTGTAAGGTCTGTCGGGATGGCGGCTCAATTGCACCCGTTGCCAGCTGCTGAGATTTTCGGTAATTGCTTTTCTCTTATCAAGAATACTCTGCTCCAGTTTATGAATAGTATCACTAAAATCGAGCTTTGTTTTTTCCTGCCGGTGTTTGGTATTAACAATCTCGTCAATCAGGTCTTTGATCGGCCTTTCAAAATCTAAAAACTGTCTGTTAGCGTCGGTTGGCATAGGCAAAAAAATGAAGGGCTAAATTAAGGATTAAATAACAATACTTGTTTGTAGCCAAAGGCTCTATTACAAGTGGATAATTAAATGAAAAACTTTTGGCTGCAAAAGATTGCGGAGCTATCTTTGCCGTCCTGAAAAATGGTTCGTGTTACGAATCATTTTGAGGAGTTGGATCGGTAGTTCAGTTGGTTAGAATGCCGCCCTGTCACGGCGGAGGTCGCGGGTTCGAGTCCCGTCCGGTCCGCTTAAATTGTCTCAAATCAATTTGAGATTATAATACCAAACTAAAATTAACAATCCCGATGAGAAATTTTTTTCCCGGGTTGGTTTATTGGTATGATTTTTACATACTTGTAAGACTTTTACAAAACAAGCTGCTCCACCACTTTCTACAGCGTTATTTTTTATTGATCATTTTGTTATAAAGCAGCTATGAAAAAAAAATTCAAAGGTTTTTATCTCCTCGTTACATCTATAATAATTGGGATAGTGCATTTGCCGTTCGCATTTGCCAAATCAGCAACCGGTAGTAAATTAATTTTTGCTCCGCCTGCATATCCAACAACAAACACTATTACTGACACTAACTATTTTGTTCCTTCTTTAAAATCGGTATATGACAGCCTGCAATTAAACCTGAAAGGATTGAGCCACCAGGCTTTTGATTATGCAAAACGTGGGCTGGATAAATTAATTGAAGATGGTAAATTAATTAACAGTACTATTATTTCAATTATAGATTTTAGCGAACCAAGCAATAAAAAAAGGTTGTTTGTACTTGACCTTACAAACTATAAAGTAATTTATAATACACTTGTAGCCCATGGAAAAAATACTGGCCGGGAATGGGCCACTTCATTTTCCAATCAAAATTCTTCTTTTAAAAGTAGCCCGGGCTTTTATATTACCAAAGAAACTTACCAGGGCAAAAATGGTTACTCATTAAAACTGGAAGGCCAGGAAAAAGGTATTAATGATTTGGCGTATGAAAGAGGCATAGTTATGCATGGAGCAGAATATGTGTCTGACGCTTTTGTAAATGCACGGGGGTTTGCTGGACGAAGCCTCGGTTGCCCTGCAGTACCGGTGGAAGTAAACCGCTCTATTATCAATACAATTAAAAATGGCACTTGCCTTTTTATATACCACCCGGATTATATGGGCCATTCTGTAGTATTGAACTAATCCATTTTTGTTTATAACTCATAAGTATCTCCATCTGCCAATCTTTATCTTTGAGGATTAATAAATTATTATGCTCAAGATTGGCGTTTTCGGGGTGGGACATTTAGGAAAATTTCATCTTAATAACTGGAAGGAAATCTCCGGGGTGGAAGTAGTAGGGTTTTATGATCCAAATGATGAAACGGCAAAAGAAGTTTCTGCCACTTACCAACTCACCCGTTTTACTGATGCCGATGCCCTGATAGATGCCTGCGATGCAATTGATGTGGCAGCTCCGACAGATTATCATTTTGTTTGCTGCGAAAAAGCCATCAAAAAAGGAAAACATGTTTTTGTAGAGAAACCTTTAGCCAATACAATGGAAGAGGCCCGGCAATTAGTAAAGCTGGTTAAAGAATCCGGCATTAAGTTCCAGGTAGGGCATGTAGAAAGATTTAACCCTGCTTTTTTAGCAGTAAAAGATATGCCACTCAATCCGATGTTTATCGAAGTGCATCGCCTGGCACAGTTTAATCCCCGGGGAACAGAAGTAAGTGTTATCCTGGATTTAATGATTCATGATATAGACATCATTTTAAGTATTGTAAAAAGTGATGTAAAAAATATATCCGCCAGCGGTGTAGGGGTGATGACGGAAACACCTGATATTGCCAACGTTCGTATTGAATTTGATAATGGTTGTGTGGCTAATCTTACATCAAGCCGTATCTCCATGAAAAAGATGCGTAAGATCAGACTTTTTCAAAAAGATTCGTATATCGGTATTGATTTTTGAATAAAAAAACAGAGATCATCAAATTAAAAGAGTCCAACGATTCCAATGTATTTGCATTTGATATTGAAACGCCATCGGGTAAAAAAACAATTGCTATCGCCAACCCGGTAATACCGGAAGTGAATGCAATAAAAATGGAGCTTTCTGAATTTATAAATGCTATTAAGAATAATACAAAAACCGTTGTATCTGAAATGGATGGCCTTATGGCTATGGATGTAGCCCACCAAATACTGGAGAAGATAGGCAACAATGTCATTACTCATTAATGAATTCAGGTAAAAAAATATCTATAGCATGGTATGCAGTTATTGACTTCATCACCGCATCGCTATCGTGGGGCTGTTTCTTTTTTATTCGCCGGGGGCTATTGAATCAACCAATAATAGAAGCCGGACAATTGCAAACAGATGAGAAATTCTGGATGGGAATAATATTTATACCGGTTGGATGGCTAATTCTATACACATTGGTAGGGGCCTACCGTTTATTATATAAAAAATCAAGGCTTTTTGAATTTACTATTACTTTTATATGCAGCCTGATAGGTACTATCGTTTTATTTTTTGCTTTATTGCTCGATGATGTAGAAAATGATTATACCTATTACTATCTCGCTTTTCTTTGCCTGTTCGCTATTCATTTTATTTTTACTTTCTGTGGCAGATGGGTAGTCCTTAATAAAATGAAAAAACAATTACTTACCGGCAAAGTATATTTTAATACTTTAATGGCAGGTAGCAGGGAAAATGCAATCCGCATTTATAAAGAAACAGAAAAAAGTTTGCATGATGGTGGGTATAGATATATTGGATTTGTAACACCTGATGATAATGGCAAAAATGGCATTCATAAATTAATACCCAAGCTGGGTATTATTGATAACCTGGAATCAATAATTGATACCAATAATATCCAACTGGTAGTACTGGCGATGGAAAAAACTGAACAACCATTATTAGAAAATATTATAGACAGGCTGAGTGAAAAAGATGTAGAGATAAAAATTCAGCCTAATACATTGGATATACTTTCTGGCTCTGTAAAAACCAGCAATGTAATGGGAGCCGCCCTGATTGATCTGAATACCGGTCTGATGCCAGAATGGCAACAGAACATTAAGCGGTTAGTAGATATAATTATTGTTCTGTTCAGTTCAATACTATTATTACCACTTATGCTTTATGCTGCAATAAGGATAAGACTCACTTCCAAAGGTCCCGTCATTTTCTTACAAGAAAGAATTGGCTATAAGGCAAAACCATTTCAGATGTATAAATTCAGATCGATGATTGATGATGCTGAAAAAAACGGGCCAGCTCTTTCCTCAGAAAACGATCCCCGCATTACCAAATGGGGAAAGACAATGCGTAAATGGAGAATCGATGAATTACCACAATTATGGAACATATTATTAGGTGAAATGAGCCTGGTAGGACCAAGGCCGGAGCGTAAATTTTATATTGACCAGATAACTGCCCGCATACCTTATTACAAGTACCTTTTAAAAGTAAAACCAGGTTTAAGCAGTTGGGGAATGGTACAGTTTGGCTATGCTGAGAACGTTGATGAGATGGTGGAAAGAAGTAAATTCGACCTGCTATACATAGAAAACATTTCGCTGGCTCTTGACTTTAAGATAATGATTCACACCCTGAGAATAATCTTTAAAGGAAAAGGCAAGTAAGCAGTTTTAGATTTCTGATTACAGATTTTTGATTTTAATTTTGAGAAAACTCCATCCTTTTGATAAAATTATTTTTTACCCTGCTCTTAACTTTAGCTTCATGGCTTACCACTTTCCCGCAATATTGGCAACAACAAGTCAATTGCACTATTGATGTTTCGCTGAATGATAAAGACCATACGTTAGATGGTTTTGAAAAAATTGAATACACGAACAACTCACCCGATACATTAAAGTTTATATGGTTTCATCTTTGGCCCAATGCTTATAAAAACGACAAAACAGCCTTTAGTGATCAACTGCTGGAAAATGGCAGTACTAAGTTTTATTTTTCTACAAAGGAACAAAGAGGTTATATCAATAAGTTGGATTTTAAAATAAACAACCTGACGGCCAGAGTAGAAGACCATCCACAAAATATTGATATCGTAAAAATAATTTTACCTGTTTCACTACCACCAGGACAGAAGATTACTATTACTACTCCGTTTCATGTAAAACTCCCATACAATTTTTCAAGAGGCGGGCATGATGGACAAAGCTACCAGGCCACACAATGGTATCCTAAACCTGCCGTGTATGACAGCAAAGGATGGCATCCTATACCCTATCTCGATCAGGGAGAATTCTATAGTGAATTTGGAGAATTTAACGTAACCATTACGGTACCGAAAAATTATGTAATAGCCGCTACAGGTGAATTACAGAATGCTACAGAAAAAGAATGGTTGAAATCGAGAGCCTCGTACAGTTGGGAACCGATAAAACAAAAAGTGAAAACAGCTGGTGGTCAGTTTAAAACTACTTATCAACTTTTTCCCGAATCATCGAAAGAAACTAAAACACTTGAGTACCGGCAAAATAATATTCATGATTTTGCCTGGTTTGCTGATAAAAGGTTTATTGTAAATTTTGATACCTGTCGCTTACCATCCGGAAAAATTATTGAAGCCTTTACTTATTACACACCGCAGCATAAAGAAACCTGGAGAAAAAGTATAGCGGATACAAAAGATGCAGTCCGGCATTACTCATCGCTTGTTAGTGAATATCCTTATACTATTGTACAGGTAGTACAAGGACCACAAAGTTTTGGTGGCGGAATGGAATACCCTACTATTACTATTATTTCTCCGTCTGCAAATGAAAAGGATCTTGATAAAATCATTGCCCATGAAATAGGGCACAACTGGTTCTATGGCATATTGGCCAGTAATGAAAGAGAGCATCCCTGGATGGATGAAGGTATTAATAGTTATTATGATGAAAAATATACAGTTGTCAAATACGGCAAGCAATCACCATTAGAAAATATTCTATTTCAAACAAAAGCCAATACTAAAACAGATCAACCAATAGAACTGCCGTCAGATAAATACAGTGAAATAAATTATGGACTTATTGCGTATTATAAAACCGCAGCATGGTTAAATTACCTGGAATCACAACTTGGAACGGCAACTTTTAATATTGCGATGCAGGAATATTTTCGCAAGTGGCAGTTTAAACATCCGCAACCGGAAGATTTTAAAAAATCGATAGAGGAAAGCAGCGGAAAAAATCTTGATTCAATTTTTTCCTATTTAAATAAAACAGGGATATTGCCCAATCAGGAACGAAAAGGTTCCACTACCGCATTTATTTTTAATATAAAAAAATTGGATAATTATGCCAAAAGCCCTTCCAAAGATCTTTTATTAATTGGTCCGGCCATAGGAATAAACAGTTATGATAAAATTATGCTTGGTGGTTTTATTACCAATATGAAATTGCCACCATCAAATTTTCAATTTTTGGCGGCTCCTATGTATGCGACAGGTTCCAAACGTTTTGCCGGGCTAGGGTTAGCCTATTATTCTTTTTACCCAAATAACTTATTCAAAAAAATTGAATTAGGTGCCAATGCTTCTACATTTACAGCCGATCAGTTTACAGACAATGAGGGCAAGAAAATTTTTATGGCATTTCAAAAAATAGTACCGGGAATTAAATTTACTTTAAAAGAAAAGAATCCGAGAAGCAGTGTTAACAGGTATATCCAGTTTAAATCTTTCTTAATAGGTGAAGATGCTTTACGTTTTTACCGTGACACAATAATTACAGGTCTGGATACAATGATAGTAAATAAATACCGTGCGGTAAGGCAAAACCGAACACTCAACCAGTTGCAGATGGTTATTGAAAACAATAGAGTTCTTTATCCATACCGTGGTGAATTGAAGATAGAGCAGGGCAAAGATTTTGTACGTACCGCCTTTACCGGAAAATATTTCTTTAACTATTCAAAAGAAGGTGGTCTTAATGTCCGGTTGTTTGCCGGAAAATTTTTTTATACAAATTCAAAGACGAATAGCCTGCAATTTGCCACTGATCGTTATCACCTGAATATGACCGGTGCTAATGGTTATGAAGATTATACGTACAGTGATTATTTTATCGGCAGAAATAAATTTGAAGGATTTGCAAGCCAGCAAATAATGGAAAGGGATGGCGGCTTTAAAGTACGGACAGACCTGCTGGCCGATAAAGTAGGCAAAACAGATGATTGGTTAATAGCAGCTAACTTTAGTACTACCATTCCATCCAATATAAACCCGTTGAATTTATTGCCAATAAAAATCCCCTTAAAAATTTTTGTTGATATTGGTACTTATTCAGAAGCCTGGAAACAAAATGCAGAAACAGATCGTTTTCTTTTTGATGCAGGGCTTCATATTCCTCTTTTTAAGGAAACAATTAATTTTTACATTCCTCTTATTTACAGTGATGTTTTTAAAAGCTATATCCAATCTACCATTGCCAAAAAGAACAGGCTCTTGAAAACTATTTCTTTTTCAATCGACATTTCGAATTTTAACTTCCGTAAAATTGATCGCAATTTTGATTTCTGATGCCTGATCATATCGACATACAATATATTTCCCATCAGCAGATTGATAAACAAAAATGGGACAATTGTATTGCTGAATCATCCAACGGGCTTATTTATGGATATTCATTTTATCTTGATAATATGGCTAAGCATTGGGATGCATTAGTGCTCGGCGATTATGAAAGTGTAATGCCATTAACATGGAATAAAAAATATGGTATCCGCTATCTATATCAACCATTTTTGACAGCCCAGTTGGGAATTTTTGGAAAAGAAATTATTGAAGAACTGGTGAATTTATTTATAAAAAAAGCACAGACGTCATTTCGCTACATAGACATATCCCTCAACAGCAATAATATTTTTAGTAGTACTTCGGGAGCAATACATAGAAGTAACTATGTACTTGATATGAACAAACCATACGAATTGCTTTATCAAAACTACCGGGAGAATACTCAACGAAATATTAAAAAAGCTTTACAATTTGGTTGTACTGTACAAAAAGATTTTGATGTAGAGAAAGTAATTGAGCTGGCTCTACAACAAATGAAGAGGCAGGGTAATGAAGAAACGGAAAATATCCAACATTTCAGGAAGCTATATCAATACCTGCACCCCAAACAAATGGCCATTACCTACGGAATTGTTTCTCCACAAAAAGAACTATTAGCGACTTGTGTTTTCTTTTTCTCACATAACAGGGCTTATTATATCCTTGTTGGTAATCATCCAAATGGAAAAACCATAGGTGCTTCTCATGCACTGATAGATGCTTTTATAAAAGACTATGCAGGAAAAAAATTATTACTTGACTTTGAAGGCTCCGATATTCCCAGCCTGTCCTTCTTTTACAGTAGTTTCGGGGCTATCAATGAAATGTATCCGTCAATAA
>JBKJXQ010000367.1:0-8111 GCA_046716235.1 Chitinophagaceae bacterium | reverse complement strand
ACATAAAGGCATAAAAGGTCATGGGTATATAACTGTGACACGGAAAGGATATTATAAAATGATTCTTAGTGCCATGTGGGGCGGCTTTATTATTTCGTTTATTGCTATAGTAAAGAACCTGATAGGCAAACTTAAACTGGCACCATTTCCACTGGGATTTTTGTACAGTATGAATTATAGTCTCGGATTTATTTTAATAGAAGAAACCAAATCAACACTAGCCACCAAGCAGCCTGCCTTTACAGCCAGTGCTGTAGCAAGTTCACTCGATGAGAAAAAGCATGGCGAGCCGGATCTCAATAATCTTGCAGCTACTGTAGCAAAAGTTTCCCGCAGCCAGATTGCTTCTTTTTTTGGCAATCTCATTATCGTTTTTCCGCTTACGTTTTTTTTAGCCTGGGGCTATTATCAACTCTTTGGATATAAAATTGCTGAGGGTGATGCCGCCACAAAATTATTAATGGATCAGCATCCGTGGCGAAGCCTTGCATTGCTATATGCCTGCTTTACCGGTTTCTTTCTTTTCCTTAGTGGTATTATAGCGGGATATTGGCAAAATAAAATTCAATATGGCCGGTTCAAAGAACGACTAAAGAAACACCCTGCTTTAAAAATATCCATGTCTCCGAAACGATTAGACAAACTGGCTAATTATATTGAAAGAAATTTTGGAGCATTAATTGGAAATATTTCACTAGGGTTTTTTCTTGGCTTTGCCGGCATTCTGGGAAAAATATTGGGCATTCCTTTCGATATACGTCACATTACAATTTCAGCTGGCAACACTGCTATTGGGATGTTCAGTATAGGCATTGATAATATTCCGCCTTATTTTCTTCTTGCGGTTATTTTTGGGGTATTGGCTATTGGATTTGTAAATTTTTTGGTCAGTTTTTCTCTTGCTTTTTTAGTAGCAGTAAAATCAAGAGGTATCCGGTTTGCACAGTATCCCCGCTTTTTCCGTATTCTGGGTAATTATTTTTTACAACATCCAAGAGATTTTGTGTTACCCCGCAAAAAGATACAAGTGCCAACCTACAAACCGTTGGATAGTTAACGCATATTTGCATTATCCATTTCATTTTTGGAGGATCAAATATTTTAAATCTCCATTATTAGAAAAAATAAAACCAGGTTATTATCCCTGGTTTTATTACTCTTATTAAAACTAAATTCCTTTTAAAACCCTAAACCGATTGCCAGGCCTCTTACAGCACTTGGGAAAATTCTTGTAGCCGTCGACATTCCGTTATCAAGATCAACTGTATACAATGAAGTAGTGCCTGCAACAGTAAAGATGCCCCAACCTTTATCACTTCTTCCACCAAGATCAAAGCCATTACCACTTGTTATATCAATGCCCAGGGAACCAACTTCAACTAATGTCCCCGCATTGGCAGGATTTTGCTCGTATAATTTATCTGACGCAAAATCAACATCGTATAACTCTGTAACAGTAGCCCCTGCAAAACTATTTCTATATCCTGCTCCATCAACAGAAGGAGTACCAGGATTCAGCATTGGATCTACAGCTGCAACAGCCCCGGTTATAGGATTTAAACGAAGATTTTGCCCCGTATTACTTACCACTCGTATACGATCTACAGTTGGATTAAAATCAAATCCAAAAGAAGTACCTGAAAGTGCAGGTGTAAATGGAACAGCACCAATCGCAGTTGCTACACCATTTGCCATATTGATAGCATAAATACGATTACTACTGCCTAACGCATATAATTGTGCAGTAGCCGGACGCATATCAATTCCTAAAACCATTTCGCCAGATTGTAAACCGGTTATTGCTTTAGTTATTATACCAGATGACAATTCAGGATTGAAGATGAGAAGTTGATTCATTTGATTTACTGCATAAGCAACAGGATTTGTGGGAATAGCAACACCAATTATCTCTCTTTCAGTTTTACCTGCATTTGTTGCTTCGCCTGTAGCAAGATTGATGTAATAAAACCTGTATTTATTACCATTAGATTCTTCTGTTTGACCAGCTTCTAAACCACGGCCAAATAAAGCAGCGATAGCCACTGAATTGTCAGGAGCAATATCAAAACCTGCTTCACCGACTGCCTGAACACCTAAGGAGCCTACTTCCACCAATCTTCCAGCACCCGGAGGCGATTGTATAAACAGTTTATCAGATTCTACATCGATATCATATAAGGTAGTAGATGTTGCACCTGAAAAACTATTTGTATAAGCTACAGCCGTAACTGTGGTACCAGCAGGATTGATTGAGCCATCAGTTCCAGCTACCATTCCTGTTTCAGGATTCAGCCGAAAATTCTGATCACTACTAGTTACTACACGTATTCTGTCTACAGTTGGGTTAAAATCAAATCCAACTTCAGTGCCACTGATGGCTGGACTAAATGGAGTTGGTGATACAGCCACAGCAACACCTGTTACCTGATTGATAACATAAAGGCGGTTTTGATTAGTTACGCCATACAACTGACCAGTAGCAGGGCGAAAGTCAATAGCCAGCACTCTTTCCATACTTTGTAAACCTGTTATAGCAACATCATCTAATTCACTCAACGGATTACCAGATGAATATTTTACAAGCATATTAGTACTTGTAAGGGCATAAAATTCTGTTCCTTTTGGAGCCGCTTTTCCAAATGCAGTACCTTTTTCTGAAACAAGGTTGTTTAATTTAACCGGTACATTATCGCTTTTCGTACATGCGGAAAAAAATATAGATACCGCAATAACTGGGATGGCAAAGGACCCAATTGTTAATTTGACTGTCATAAAAAAGAGTTTTTAGTAAATAATGATACAATTACGAAAAAAAATAAACTACAGTTTTCTTTTTTACCAATTATATAACGTTGCGGCTTCAAAGAAAGCCAAAATGAGCTGGTTAACGAATCAATGTATTCATTTATTACCTTCAATCTTAATATATGAGTATTTGAAAAATAGAGATATATGGAAACTTGCCGGGCAGTAGTTATCTATTGATGGGCAAAATAAAAACTTTTATTTCTTTTTTTGCCCCCGGGTTTTTGGCTTGCCATATTTTTGCATCATGCGGTCTTTATGCCGCACAATAAAATTTACTTTACTGTTTTTAGCTGACTTTTCATGAAAGGCCGGGCCAACATCTTCTTTTTTAGGAATTTTCAGCTGAATTTCTTTCATATACACCTTGGGCTTTTCATCTTCTGTAAGTTCCTCAGAAATTTCAAGGTGTGCAGGCAAAGAAAGCATAGGGATTTTATAATTCATTAATGCTTCAATATTATCCTTAAATTTTTTTTCATTTGGTGTAATAAAAGTTATTGCCACACCAGGTTTGTCTGCACGGCCAGTTCTGCCAATGCGGTGCATATAATTTTCCGGCACTTCGGGAATATCAAAATTAATAACATGAGATACTTCTGCTATATCAATACCTCGGGCCACAATGTCTGTAGCAATGATAAATCGATAAGCACCATCCTTAAATTGCTTGACTGTATTAAAGCGGTGATTCTGTTCTTTGTTGCTGTGTATAACTCCGGCAATACCGGCATAGGTTGGTTCCAATTGTTCAAACAGCTGATCGACCATTGCTTTGCTTGCTGCAAATACCAATACTTTCGTCATAGAAGTATCTTCTTCAAGCAAAAGCTTTAGCAGATTTACTCTGGTATAAAAATTGGGAACATCATACGCAAACTGTTGTATATTTTCCAAGGGCGTACCCGTTGGTGCCGCTTCGATTTTCACAGGGTTTGTAAAAAATATCTGCATCAGATTTTCTACATCTTCTGTAATTGTTGCAGAGAATAAAAGATTTTGTCTTTTGGCAGGCAACAGGTCAAGAACATTTTTCAGTTGTGTACGAAAGCCGAGGTTCATCATTTCGTCCACTTCATCAATTATTACTTTCTTTATTGATTTTAACCGGAGGGAGCCAGTCATTGCAAGATCGAATAAACGGCCGGGAGTGGCCACTAATACATCTGTTTTTTGTTCTACCGCTAATCGTTGAGGGTTGATATTTACACCACCATATACACCAACAGCTACTACATTCATGTAAGTAGTTAATTTATTAACCGTTTCTACCACTTGTACCACCAGTTCTCTTGTAGGTACAACAATCAAAATTTGCGGAGCCCTTTCCCTTGAAAATTTCCATTGCCGAAGGCATGGCAAAAGATAGGCTATTGTTTTTCCTGTACCTGTTTGTGCAATTCCACATACATCTGCACCTGACATGGCCGTAGAAAAAGTTTTATGCTGTATAGTAGTAGGAGTATGGTAACCCAAATCATCTAAGGCATTCAGTAAAGCTGTGTTCAAATTCAGTTCGGTAAAAGTCATGCGGTTATTTGTTCGTTTTCAGCAAAGGTAGAAATGTTTATTGCCATTGTTATTAAAAAGACATAACAACAGTAAATGATAAATTAAAACAACTTTTTTTTACTTAGATAATAATTGCTGCATATATCGAAGCCCTTTCTCCCTTGTAAAAGCAATATTTCGCTTCGGTACTTCATCTATCTCCGGATAACTGTCTATTGCTTTACTCACACTTTCTTCTCTTAAAAAATGCAACATGGGGTAAGGGGAACGATTAGTATAATTCGAAGGATCGTCATCGGTAGTACCTGCAAATAAATAATTTGGGTGAAAACTTGCCACCTGGTAAACACCTTCATAGTTTTCTTTAGTAAGCAAAATTTCTGCTAGCTCCAGTAATTTAAGATAATCTTTAAATAGCAGGAAGCTACCCGGTAGTATCAAAAAAGAAGTTTCAATATTGTCCGTTGCATCTAATTGGTATAATAACTTAATTACTGATTCCAATGCAGTTGTTGTCGTAGCATCAGATAATACGATGTAATGAACTGAATCTTTTTTTATTTCTTTTTCAGCAAAAGGACAAAAATTACATCCCACCACTACGTCAGTAATCCATTTCTTAGTTTGAGTTATGATAATATCTGTGTCAGGGTAGGTCATATTTATTTTTAAGCAGCCGATTATTACGGCAAATATTTATTTAAAAAGTATTATTATTAATAGGTTCTAACTTCACTCAGCCTGGTGATCTTTATAAATCAGTAATGATCATTTTAAGTATTTTGGCCTGTAGCCATTGCAAGAATGTATGTATGACCCTTTGTGGTAAAGATAGTTTTAAACAATATCTCAATCAACTGAAAATTCCAAAACGATTTCTTCCGCAATTGATTTTATCAAATTAATTTTTTTATCTAACTTTCGATAAACAATTAAAAAACCTCTATGCAAAAGATTACCCCATTTTTATGGTTCGATGGCAATCTGGAGGATGCAGTTAAATTTTATACTTCCATTTTTAAGAATTCAACAACAACAAATCTTATGCCTGACCCCGGGGGAAAACTCATGTCCGCTACCTTCCAGCTTGAAGGACAGGAATTCATAGCACTGAATGGTGGCCCAATGTTCAAATTCACAGAAGCAATATCATTTTTTATAAAATGTGATACACAGGAAGAAATAGATGAACTGTGGGAAAAACTGTCGGAAGGAGGAGAAAAAAGCAGGTGTGGCTGGCTGAAAGATAAATTCGGATTGTCATGGCAGGTTGTTCCTCCGGTTTTAGGACAAATGTTAAGCGATACAGATACGGAAAAAGCCGGCAGGGTAATGCAGGCAATGATGCAAATGGATAAAATAATTCTTGCTGATTTACATAAAGCATACGAGGGGAAATAAAATAGATGTATGGCGAAGGCCATTACTTGGTAATTGAGATATCTATAAAATGAATCTTTTACAATTCAAATTCCCATACCGTTCTGTATTTACCCTTTTTATCTATGTAGGTTAAAAACGCATTGAAAAAAGGATCGGCACCAATAGTAGCACTGTCGCCAATAACGAATAATTGTTCTTTGGCACGGGTAAATGCAACATTCATCCGGCGGTAATCTTTTAAAAAGCCAATTACACCATCATCATTACTTCGAACCAATGACAAGATGATGTTTTCTTTTTCCTGTCCCTGAAAACTATCAATGGTGCTGATACGCATTTCGGCTGGCAACATTTCTTTGGCAGCGGTTACCTGCCCTGCATAGGGAGAAATAAAAGCTGTATTTAATGGATTAAGAGATTCTGTTTCAATCAGCTTACGAACAATTTCCAGCTCCCCGTGATTTTGCAAACTCATACCATCACTGCCGTGTATTTCATTAAACCCGGAGCCAGCTGTATCAATAAAAAAGATATGTACACCCGTATTTTTGAGATGATCGGCTGTCTGTAATAAACTATTATAAAAATAGCTGCTGCAAAATCCTGCAATAGCTTCCCGCATTCTGTATTGAGTATTAAGCAGAAAAACATTTTGTATAGTTTCAATACTTACTTCTAAAATTGATTTATTAAACCCTAACCGGGCTGCTTCATTACTTAAAACAGTAGGAGGAAGTTGCAAATGATCCCCAGCCAGTACTATTTTATCTGCCAATGGAAAAATACACCAGGCAAGTGGTTCTATGCATTGCCCGGCTTCATCTATCATTAATGTGTCAAAATGAAGATGGTTAATCCTGGCATCGTATAATCCCACCGGGGTGCCTAAAATTACATCAGCGTCAGTAAATAATTTTTCTTCATTGTAAGCCTGTAGTTTTTTTATTTCAATTCTTATATTCTTTATTTCTTTAAATAACTGGTTACGTTGTTCTCTTTCTGCCTTATCAAAACTTCGTTTATATTTTATGGCCATCTTCCTGAATTCTTCAACCCTTATTTTTAATTGTTTGATTTCCTTTTGTTGTTTACTGTTGATCAATTTTCCTTCCAGGGTGTACAAAAAAATTGTTTCATCTACTTTACTTGTATTACCCACCCTCAATATCCGTACAGCTTCAGTAATCAATCCTTTAGCAATATTATCAACCGCCGTATTGCTGGGTGCTGATACCAATATTTTTTCACCAGCTTTTATCAATTGCAGGATAGCTTCAATCAACGTAGTAGTTTTACCAGTACCCGGCGGGCCATGCACAATGGCAATACTTTCGTTTTGGGTAATAGCGGCTACTGCCTGTTGCTGGCTTTCATTCAGGCTTTTATTCCGAAAGGCTGGAAGTTTGAATGGGATAGGTATTGAATTAATTCTGACAGATGCAATACCATGTAGTTTTTCGAACAGGTGGAATAAAAGTTTATTATTTTCCAACCCATTCATTACTGTTCTCATAATAGCAGTAGTATGCTGGTCAGGTGATAATTTTATACCCACAGCATCATCTTCTATCCAATCAGCAAAGTCTGGAGCAAACAAACGAAATTCACCCACTTTACCATCCAGGTTTATCAAAATTCCTTTTACCGGATCCTGGCCAGCACAAAAACATTCAATAGCAGCTCCGTCTTTGAAAAGATTAATTTCTGTGGGAAAATTCAGACGAAAACTAATTTCGGGGTAATCAGCATAGCCAAAATTTTTTCTCGTAACTACGATAGGATGAAGAGCCAGACCTTCGGCTTTTAATGATTTTAATGTATGTTGCTGATCTAAACTATATTTTTTTACCTGTTCTTTTTCTTCCAGGTCAATACAGTCTAACAAATTTTTAATCACCGGATGCGTTCGCATAAAGTGAAAATAGGGAGGAAGCAAGTAATAAAAAAATATAGGTAATCGGAAAATGTTGCTTTACTTTTAAAATAGATTATTGAAGTACAGTAATATAGGCAACAAAAAAAGAGGGCATAATACATCTTGCTGGTAATAGTTGTTTTTGTATTTTTACAGAGTTAAAAAAATGCTACTATATTTCAAAAAAATATATTTCGGTTTAGTTCCTGATCAATCAGTTACGTGTAAAAATATTATTCTCTGTGTTCTTCTCAATTGGTACGCTTTTACTATCAATGCTGCTAATCAAACAGAAGATTCTTCCCATACATCCACACTAAAAGATGCCGCTGAATATTTAAAAAAGATACCTAAACTTGAGGCCAGCACTTTTTGGCCAAATGTAAACCCTCAATATTTTCTGGATAACCTTAATATGTATGTTAAGAAACCAGCTTATGCATTTGAAAGCAGCAATACCAATTTTTGTGGTTATACAGCTATCTCTTTTATTACA
>JBKJXQ010000366.1:0-5160 GCA_046716235.1 Chitinophagaceae bacterium | reverse complement strand
CCGAAGGAGATTATAAGCCTTCGATAAACTCAGCCTGACATTTATCCATAGATGTACTTTAATATCTAATAGGTATAACGATCCCTTTCAAGGTAACTGATTTTAGTTTGTTTTCTTAACCCGGCAGGTATTGATACCTAAAAATGAATACAACGGACAGGAACCTACCAGGCTTGTCAGCAGAAAAATAATACCAACTACCAATAGTACATAAGCTAATACTCCGGTAATAGTATTGCTAATAAAAAGTATAGCTATTACTGCTGCAATCAGTACCCGGATGATGCGGTCGGTGTTTCCCATATTATTTTTCATACTGAAATTATTTATTTTTTCAAATCTATTGTACAATATAAGAGCAAGGCCTGATGCTAATCAGCTGGAGAAATGACTTTGAAACACTATGGGAATTCTTTTGGGGTATATTATAATCAGGAAATATACTGACTCTAGTCATGTGATTACATAAACACAGCTTCTACCTTCATTTATAAAACTAAAATTTATGAAAACAATTATTGTTCCCACCGATTTTTCGCCAGTATCAATAAACGCTGCAAATTTTGCAGCCGATATGGCTATAGCAATCAACGCAAATATTTTATTATTCAACGTCTATAATATCCCAGTTGCCTTTTCATCAGAAGTTCCACTTATGTTGATTTCCGTAGATGAACTGAAACAAACCTGCGAGTCTCAACTGGAAGAACTCAAAACAAAAATTCTTCATGTCACTTCTGGTAAAATAAAAGTAACGACAGAATCCAGGATGGGAAATATAGTTGATGAACTGGAGGAATTATGCACACACATTCAACCTTTTGCAGTTGTGATGGGAGCAAAAGGCAAAGCCGGTGTTGAAAAACTTATATTCGGCAGTACAACACTAACAGCTATCCGCCATCTTACCTGGCCCGTTATCTGTGTGCCACAAGGCAAAGAATACGGAAAGGGAATTAAAAAAATCGGCTTTGCCTGTGATTTCAGGCAAGTGGTAGAAATAACGCCGGTTCAATTCATCAAACAAATGGTGAAAGAATTCAATGCCGAACTGCACATATTGAATGTAGATTATAAAGAAAAACATTTCCGCCCGGAAACACCGGAGCAATCTTTCCTGCTGCATAACCTGCTGAAAGTTATAAATCCGAATTACCATTTCATCAACAATGCAGATATTGAAGACGGTATAAATGATTTTGCTGAAACAAATAATCTGGACCTGGTGATTGCCATACCCCGGAAACATAGACTACTGGAAGGAATTTTTAAACCCAGCAGTACACGTCAATTAGTTTTTCAATCTCATATTCCGGTGATGTGTGTGCATGAATAAAAGTAAGTGTGTCTTTGAATAGTTGCAGTATTCATTTTACTCCAGACTATATACTTAATACTTGTTTTTCAATTGCCATAGCTCTTGAAAAAAGGATTGATTGCTCAAGGTAAAGATGCTGGATTAAATCATTGTCTAATTCCCTCAATTTAGCAATCACTACTTTATGACTGATACACACATTTTCAGGGACAGTATATTCATTGGTTAATTTGCGGATTGATAAAATAATATCCCAAACTATTTCATGGCCCTGATACATAGTTTCTTCCACCGGTTTACGGAGTGTACGGATAAGCAAAGCACCATACGATTCTTTATGTTTATGAGCATGGGCAATTTGATGGATATAAGGAAAAATGACTTCTTCTTCCCGCTGCATGGAAGTTACCAGTTGCTTTATCAGTAAATCAAACTGTTTCTCCAATTCAATCAGGTAAGGTAGTTTTTTTTTATGCTCGTTTGTAAAATCACTAAGCATCTGTTGTGTTTCGGGCAGTGATTTTTTTAAATAAAAGTGATGCACATTAATAAGATAATCAATCAGAAAGTCAATATTCCATTCTGCAAAATTAAGCTGGGTGGATACATGTATAGTACGGATGGCAGCTTCCAGTTCCATGTGAACTTTGTCTGCATCAACCCCTTTCATTTCACAAGCCATATCTATCGGCCATTTTCCACCACAGCAATAACCGATTCCATGTTTTCGAAAAACTACTGCAGTACGATAATCCTGTGCTACAATATCTGCAACTAATGATTTCGGGGTTATTTCAAATGGTTGTAAAAACATAATCAGTAATTATATTGTACAAATTAAAGAAGACCCGAAATAAAAAAAGATGATTTAAGTCAGTTTAGCTATTAATATTCATAAAGCAGCAATCTTTGGTATTCGCAAATGCAACATATAATATATCCTCCAATGCTTATCCAAACGATGCAGACAAGATCATTCAATCAAAAATAGCGGGGCATATTCCTCAGCAGGTGATTAGTATCAGTTATTGCTTTGATGTTCATCATCTTCAGCAACTATATGCGGTTATACTTTTATGGCATTAAAGACATTTATAATTTTTGAGCAGTTGGCTACATAATTGCCTTACATAATGATGACAACTTCTCTTTTTTAAGTCAAAAACAATAACATGAAAATCTTCCAACTATTTACCGTAGCCTTTCTTACAACAACCTTTCTCGTTTCCTCCTGTGGTAGTGATGGCGAAAAAAAGGATAAACAACAGGCAGATGTGAAGGAACAACCGATCGACAAGCCAGAAAGCCACGGTGCAGAAGTAAAACCCGGTGACGTTACGCTGACCACTCCCCTTAACCCACAATGGGTAAATGCGGGGAAGAGTATCTACGAATTAAAATGCCAGTCATGTCATAAGTTAACCGACGAAAGGATAGTAGGCCCGGGCTGGAATGGAGTAACACAAAGAAGAGAACCACATTGGATAATGAATATGATAACCAATGTTGAAATGATGCTGGAAAAAGACCCTGAAGCACAAAAATTATTAGAGCAATGTCTCGTTCGTATGCCCAATCAAAATATAACCAAAGATGATTCCCGTCAGATACTGGAATTTATGCGTTCGAATGATGGGGTTAAATAAATTATTAACAACCATTTTTTCATTTAAATAAATAACATCATGAAATTTCATTACTTCAAAACCCATGCGGTTTTGATACTGACATTGGTTTGCCTTTTATCGATGCAAAGTTGTAAACCAAAAACCGCCCAAGCTGCTGCAGGTGGTGATGCAGCAAAATCTTTTGTAGCTCCAGGTAAATACGATGAGTTCTATAACATTGTATCAGGTGGCTTCAATGGACAAGTTGCTGTGTACGGCATACCTTCTGGTCGTTTGTTTCGTATTATACCAGTTTTTTCTCAATCTCCTGAAAGCGGTTATGGTTTCAGCGAAGAAACAAAACCTATGTTAAACACATCACATGGTTTTGTTCCCTGGGATGATCAACACCATATTGCTCTTTCACAAACTAAAGGCGAACATGATGGCCGATGGGCTTTTGCCAATGGTAATAATACACCACGTATCGCAAGGATAGATCTTACTACTTTCCGCACATCAGAAATACTAGAGATCCCAAACAGTGCTGGTAACCATGCTTCACCTTTTATTACAGAAAACTCTGAGTACGTTGTTGCGGCTACCCGTTTTAGTGTGCCTCTTGATGATCAGAATGGCGATGTTCCCATTAACACTTACAAGCAGAATTTCAAAGGATCAATAAGTTTTATATCCGTTAACCCAACATCTGGTGAAATGAATATTGCTTTCCAGATCCGCACACCGGGAGTCAATTTTGATCTTTCCCGTGCCGGTAAAGGCAAATCACATGGCTGGTTCTTTTTCAGTTGTTACAATTCAGAAAAAGCGAATACACTTTTAGAAGTAAACGCCTCTGCAAAAGACAAAGACTTTGTAATGGCGGTAAATTGGAAAAAAGCGGAAGAGTATCTAAAAGCCGGTAAAGCAAAAAAGCAAGCGGTTAAATATGCCCATAACGTCTATAATGAAAATACACATACCGCTACTTCTACTATTAATACAGAAGTCCTCATATTGGATCCTGCTGATTGCCCTGATATGCTCTACCTGATTCCATGTCCTAAATCCCCACACGGAACAGATGTAGACCCTACAGGTGAATACATTGTAGCTTCCGGCAAACTGGCGGCAAGCATTCCTGTTTTCTCCTTTACTAAAATTCAAAAAGCAATTGCTGAAAAAGCTTTTGATGGCGAGTATGATGGCATCCCGGTTATTAAGTATGAAGCAGCTTTACATGGAACTGTTGTTAAACCTGGTTTGGGACCATTACATACTGAATTTGATGAAAAAGGAAATGGATATACATCCATGTTTGTTTCTTCTGAAATAGTGAAGTGGAGATTAAGTGATCTGACAGTACTTGATCGTGTGCCTACTTATTATTCAATCGGGCATTTATCTATACCTGGCGGACCAACAGCAAAGCCTCATGGAAAGTATATGATTGCATATAATAAGATCACAAAAGATCGCTATTTACCTACAGGCCCTGAGCTGACTCAGAGTGCCCAACTATTCGACATCAGTGGTGAAAAAATGAAATTAATCCTTGACTTTCCTACCACAGGTGAACCGCATTATGCTGAAGCAATACCAGCAAGTATGATCATGTCCAAACAAAGAAAAATTTATAAGATTGAAGAAAATACACATCCGTATGTTTCCAAAGGAGAAGGTCAGACAAAAGTGGAACGTAAAGGAAACCAGGTGCATGTATGGATGACAGCGATCCGTTCTCACCTGACACCAGATAATATTGAAGGAGTGAAAGTAGGCGACGAGGTTTATTTCCACCTTACCAATCTTGAACAGGATTGGGATGTACCGCACGGTTTTGCTATGAAAGGTGCCAATAATGCTGAGATACTCGTCATGCCCGGAGAAACACAAACGCTTAAGTGGGTTGCAGACAGAGTTGGCATATTCCCGTTTTATTGTACTGACTTTTGTTCTGCCCTTCACCAGGAAATGCAAGGTTATTTAAGAGTATCTCCCGCAGGAAGTAATACAGCTCTTTTATTCAGCACCGGTAGTAATAAGCCAGCAATAACAACTACTGGTACAACTACTACGGATACTATTAAAAAATAAATAGGAAGGCGGGCAGGCTATATTGGTCTGCCCTTTTAAAAACCATTAAAACTATTGCATTATGAAAAAGATACTAAACATTGTTTTTGTGTTTTCAATTATAAGCATCGGTTCCTGTAATGAAGCCAATACTAAACC
>JBKJXQ010000365.1:0-6107 GCA_046716235.1 Chitinophagaceae bacterium | reverse complement strand
ATATTATTTAATGACACGATAGCTAACAATATTGCATTAGGCTTTCCGGCTGCAACAGAAGAACAAATAATAGAAGCCGCTAAAATTGCTAATGCCCATGATTTTATTATAAAAAAAGAAGGTGGTTATAAAAGTAATATTGGCGACAGGGGCAGTAAGCTGAGTGGTGGCGAAAGACAGCGGTTAACTATTGCAAGAGCGGTATTAAAAAATCCTCCGATACTTATTCTCGATGAAGCTACTTCATCACTCGATACAGAAAGTGAACGATTGGTACAGGATGCTATTAATAATATGATGCAAAACCGGACCAGTATTGTAATTGCCCATAGGCTATCTACCATTCGTCATGCAGATGAAATAATTGTTTTACAAAAAGGGAAGATTGTAGAAAGAGGGAGCCATGATGAATTACTATCGCAAAATGGTTTTTACAGAAAGTTGGTGGAGATGCAGGAGGTAAAATGAAAATTTTCATTGAAACATTTTTCTCATAAATACAATTAGCTATCGGGTTAAAATAATTTTACTTCAACACTTCTCTACTTATAACAATTTTCTGTATCTCACTCGTTCCTTCACCAATCGTACACAACTTTGCATCACGATAAAATTTTTCTACCGGAAAGTCTTTGGTGTAGCCATAACCTCCAAATATTTGCACTGCATCATTGGCTGTTTTCACGGCTACTTCGCTGGCATAGTATTTTGCCATCGCTGCTTCTTTGGTCATGGGTTGTTTACGATTTTTTAAATCGCAGGCTTGCAACGTTAATAAATCCGCAGCAGCAATTTCTGTAGCCATATCAGCCAGTTTAAAAGAGATGCCCTGAAAATTTGAAATGGGTTGGTCAAACTGGTGGCGTTCCTGCGAATATTTTAAAGCGGCTTCATAAGCACCTTTCGCAATACCGAGAGAAAGAGAAGCAATAGAAATTCTTCCTCCGTCCAATACTTTCATTGCCTGTTTAAAACCATCACCCACTTCACCTAAACGATTTGTATCTGGTATACGACAGTTATCAAAAATCATTTCTGCTGTTTCGCTGGCCCGCATACCGAGTTTGTTTTCCTTTTTACCAGCACTAAAACCGGCTGTTCCTCTCTCTACCACAAACGTCGTTGAATTATTTTTTGTTCTTGGCTCACCCGTTCTGCAAACCACCACCGCCACATCACCACTTTTACCATGTGTAATCCAGTTTTTGGTTCCATTAATCACCCAATCATTTCCCTCTTTCACAGCGGTACATTTCATATTACCAGCATCGCTGCCGGTGTTTGCCTCTGTCAGTCCCCATGCACCTATCCATTCTGCTGTAGCAAGTTTGGGTAACCATTCTTTCTTTTGTTCTTCATTGGCAAAAGCCAGGATATGACCGGTACATAATGAATTATGTGCTGCAACACTCAGCCCTATAGAGCCACACACTTTTGATATTTCTTCAATCACTGTTTTGTATTCAAAGTAGGAAAGTCCTGCTCCACCATATTCTTCGGGTACGAGAACACCCATCAATCCCAGTTTTCCCATTTCTTTAAAAATATGAACGGGAAATTCCTGGCTTTCGTCCCATTCCATTACATAAGGTCTTATATGTTGTTGGGCAAAATCTTTTGCAGTTTGAGCTACCTGCTGTGTTAATTCCGGCAATTGAAAATTCATGCTGATTAATTCGTTGGTTAATTCTTTAATAAAGGTGCCACTCCAACGGGTTGGGGTGGCACAATGTCAATACTTCAAAAAAATAAAGCAATGGCAGTTGGCCAAGCTTACTATTAAGCAATCCTTAAAGGCAATGCAAGATAGAGAATTTTACTTACCACTAACACTTGTTAGTAGTAATTTTTACTGAATCCTCTATTGTTTTACATTAATCACCAGGCCATCATAAGCCAGGTGCATACCTTCCGGAAGCCCGGCATTTATTTCGGCATGCCCCCCCAGTTGATGGGATATATGAGTAAAATAAACAGATGGGATTTTTAATTCCTGCGCCAGTTCAATTGCCTGATCAAGTGTAAAATGAGAAATATGTTTTTGCTTACGAAGGGCATTTAATACCAATATTTCACTTCCTTTTATTTTTTCTTTTTCGCCTTCTTCAATACGATTGGCATCAGTAATATAAGTGAACTTACCAAAACGAAAGCCCAGTACCGGCATTTTTAAATGCCAAACCAGGACGGGAACAATGGGAATATCACCAACTATAAAAGGATCAAGATTGATAGTATTTAAATTCAGTTCTGGTATACCTGGATATTTAGTATCTGAAAAGGCATAATAAAAATCCCTTCTTAGTGCTTCTTCAGTTAGTGAATCAGCATAAATTTCCATCGGTCTTTTAGTAAAATAATTGAAAGCCTTTATATCATCCAGCCCTGCTAAATGATCTTTGTGCGGATGGGTAAAAACAACTGCATCCAGGTGCTTTATTTTTTGCCTGAGCATTTGATACCGGAAATCAGGTCCGGTATCTACTACCAGTGTTGTCGTTAGCGAATGAACCAAAATACTTGAACGAAGGCGATTATCCTTTTTATCGGTAGACCTACACACTTCACAGTCGCAACCGATCATCGGCACACCGCTGCTGGTACCGGTGCCAAGAAATGTTATTTTTAAAGGAGGACAGGTCACCCGGTAAAGTTAATTAGATGACAGGTAAATAAGATAATCAAATAAGCCGTCAATCAATCTGCTTCCCTAAAAGCTAATTTCCACTTTCCTCTGCTTCCAATTTAGAAATTATATCCAGGTAAATTTTTTTGGATTCGCCGGTAAGAATGTCTGTTTTAATATCAAGTTGTGGAATAAGATCAATAAGTGTATTAATCCGGCCTTCTACCTGAAGAAATTTATTCAGTACCACCACTTTTCTTTCTTCAAGGATGCAATAGCCGCTTTGAAACGTTCCTCTTTCATAACGTAAAACATAGCCAGACTCTTCTGCTACAGCTTCTAATTTATCAAGAGATGTTTGTGTGTATTTCATAAACCTCAACCCCTAAAGGGGAGTTATTGTTTAAAAATTAAAAAATATTTATTGATGCGAAACTACATTATCACTGTCTTTGTACTTTAATACTTTTCCACAGTTGTTAGAAATGTTTAACAACAAGTTCCCTTTAGGTACAGGGCTTTATTTACTCTGCATCTTTATAACCGGTATTATCATTTCTTCCAGGCTTACACCACCATGCTGAAATGTGTTGCGATAATAATTAACATAATGATTATAATTATTGGGATAGCATAAAAAACTATCTTCTTTTGCAAAAATGAATGAGGAGTTGATAGTAGGTACTGGCAAACCTATTTCCCGGGGGTCACGGAAGGCCAGTACTTCTTTGGGTTCATAATTCAGGTTGCGGCCATGTTTGTAACGTAGATTGGATGTAGTTTGTTTATCACCTATTACTTTATAAGGTGTCTTTACCCTCACACTTCCATGATCGGTAGCTAATACGATTCGAATGTTTTTTTCCGCAATTTTTTTCAATGCCTGGTGAAGCGGAGAATGCTCAAACCAGGAAGTCGTGATACTGCGGTAACTCATTTCATCACCAGCCAACTCTTTCAACACTTCCATTTCTGTTCTTGCATGACTTAGCATGTCTACAAAATTGTAAACAATCACATTCAGATCATTATTCAGCAGGTTATGAATATTATTCACCAAATCCAAACCCGCCTGGTTATTTACAACTTTAGTGTAGGAGACTTTTATATCATTTTTCCCTAATCGTTTTAGCTGCCCCCGTAAAAATTCTTCTTCATTCAAATTTTTTCCGCCTTCCTCTTCATCATTTTTCCATTGTAATGGAAATTGTTTTTCAATATCTACCGGCATCAATCCGGCAAAAATTGCATTGCGGCAATATTGCGTAGCAGTAGGAAGTATGCTGTAAAAACTATCTTCTTCTAAAATGCGAAAACTTTCAGCAAAAATGGGTTGAATAGCTTTCCATTGATCGAAGCGAAGGTTATCAATCAATAAAAAAAATAAAGGTGTTCCTTTTTCCAGATGCGGCAGCACTTTAAACTTCATCAGTGAATGACTCATTACCGGGCCAGTAGTACTTTTAGTACCTACCCAGCTGGCATAATTTCTGGAAATGAATTTAAAAAACTCCGTATTAGCTTCACTCTTCTGGCTTTGCAATATTTCCTGCATTTCCGGGCTATCACTCTTTTCCATTTCAAGTTCCCAATACACCAATTTTTTATAAATATCCATCCACTCGTTATAATCAGGATTGCTGTTTAATGCTGTAAATAAATGTCGAAACTGCTGCTGGTAGGAGGTAGTTGTTTTTTCTGCCACCAATCTCCTGTTATCAATTATTTTTTTCAAACTAAGCCAAACCTGGTTGGGATTTACAGGTTTAATTAAATAATCACTGATCTGCGAACCGATTGCTTCATTCATAAGGTTCTCGGTTTCGTTTTTAGTAATTAATACTACCGGCAACGATTGATTTATTTCTTTGATTTTTGCCAACGTTTCCAAACCGGTAATGCCGGGCATACTCTCATCAATCAGCACTACATCTACCGGGTTTTCTTTTATGTAATCGATCGCATCAAACCCATTGGTAAAGGTTTGCACTTCATAGCCTTTATTTTCCAAAAATAATTTTTGCGATTGCAGACTTTCTATCTCATCATCAACCCAAATAATTTTTGCTACAGCCATTCTATTCGTTTAAAGTTTATTAAGCTTCCTCTCCTGAAAAATTTTATCTGACGCAGATAAATTGGAGCGGCTTTCAAAAATAGCTTTTTAAATTCTCCCTTTGTACTTTTGTTGCTTGTCCTTTAACAAAACAGCAACAATGCCTACCGTTCGCAAAATCATCAACGATCCTGTCTATGGTTTTATTACCATCGATCACCCTTTGATACTGCAAATAATTTCTCATCCTTTTTATCAGCGGCTTCGTAATATTCACCAGATGGCTTTTGCTTACCTGGTTTATCCGGGGGCTATGCATTCAAGACTTCATCATTCACTGGGTGCTTACCATCTTATGTGTAATGCATTAAATGAGTTGAAAGGTAAAGGCATCGATATTTCAAAAGATGAAGAATTAGGGGCAAAAATTGCTATTTTATTGCATGATATTGGTCATGGGCCTTTTTCACATGCATTAGAACAGGAGTTGATTAAAGATGTTCATCATGAAGCGATTTCTATTTTATTGATGGAAAAACTAAATGAAGAATTTGAAGGGCAATTACAAACAGCTATCGATATTTTCACCAATAAACATCCAAAAAAATTTTTAAGGCAGTTAGTTTCCGGTCAGTTAGATGTAGACAGAATGGACTATCTGAACCGGGATAGTTTTTTTACCGGCGTGGCAGAAGGGGTAATCGGTTATGACCGCATCATCAAAATGCTGATGGTAAAAGATGGCGAATTATTAGTTGAAGAAAAAGCTATCTATTCTATTGAAAAATTTCTGGTGAGCCGTCGCCTTATGTACTGGCAGGTGTACTTGCATAAAACGGTAGTAAGTGCAGAACAAACTTTGCAAAAAATTTTGCAGCGGGCCAAAGAAATAAAAGCAACAGCTCCCTCCCCTTTCTTAAATATTTTTTTAGGCATGAATGCAAGTAAACTCACTAACAACAATTGGTTATTTGAATTTTGCCAGTTAGATGATTACGATATGATGGGAGCAGTAAAATACTGGCAGCTGCATGAAGATAAAATATTATCAATACTTTGCCGTTCTTTAGTGGAAAGAAAACTATTGAAAGTAAAGTTGCAGGCCGACCCCTTTGAAGAAAGTTTTATAAAAGAAAAAATGAAAGAGGCCTGTGAAAAATTCGGCATTACCGAAAAAGAATCCACTTATTTTGTATTTACGGGTGAAGCCAGTAATACAACTTACAATCCGGGGGATGAACGGATAAAAATTTTATTTAAAGATGGAACGATAAAAGATATTTCGAAAGTAGATAATGCGCTGATAAATTATGAAAGTGGCCTCGCTTATGGCGAGATTAAAAAACATTACATTTGTTATATGAGAAGTTCATAGTTAATAGTCATAGTCTTTTGCTATATCATGAACCATCAGCCCTAAACTAT
>JBKJXQ010000364.1:0-2804 GCA_046716235.1 Chitinophagaceae bacterium | reverse complement strand
CCATTCACCTGTGTTATTTGTGAGTTGCTGATTCGGGAGATGGCTAAGGCCGCAGGATTATATTCAAAAAGTGCATAGAAAAGACTATTTGATTTCTCTAATGCCTCCTCTACTTTTCTAAGTTTTTTATTTGTAACGATTAAATCTGTTGCCCGTTGTTCCTTTTCCAGGTCTTGTAATACAAGTTCTGCATTGGCAATGATCAACTCATCTGCCCTTTTCTTTTTCTCTTCATTTTGAAAGGCAAGTTCCTTGTTAGCAACTAACAACTCTGATGCTCTTTTTTCTTTCTCTTCATTTTGAAAAAGAATTTCCTGAAGTGTATCATTTATATTCATCGCCGGATAATTCAAAGCACTGTAATTATAAAAACCCCCTCAGCTTCCTTATCTTACTGAATGGTAACTTATAAGCAGGTGCCAGAAAATTGGCTTTGTAGAGGTTTTGCTTTTAAAAAGCAATTTTTTTATAAACCCAAAATGCGTAAACAGTAAAATATCGCTAATTTTTTGATATTTGTAAATATACGTAGCCGGATTTAGGTGCTTGTAGCACAAACCGTTTTTTAGTATAGATACATTACTATAAAAGGTACGCTTTATTTATAAATTTAAGAGAAATGAAATATTTTCTGGTGGTAGATGATCATGAAATTGTTCGATCAGGAGTTAAGAATATATCATCCGAAAAATATAAACCCTGTGAAGTTTATGAGGCAACTGATGGGAAATCAGCACTTACCATCCCGAGGCCAGTACATCAGCGAGGTGCATGGTTTTTAAATTATAACCTTTCTGTTTTATATATCCCTGTAAATGCATCAGGCAGGAATGATCGGTAGAGATAAGATATTCAGCACCGGTGGCTAACGCATTTTCAACTTTTTGTTCACCCATTGCCATAGAGATGGCTTCAAATTTTACAGCAAAGGTTCCGCCAAAACCACAGCAGGTTTCTACATCATTCATTTCCACCAGTTCAAGATTTTTTACTTTTGATAAAAGCTTTCTGGGCTCTTCTTTTATTTTACATTCTCTAAGGGCGGCACAACTATCATGGTAAGTTGCTTTCCCTTTCAAGCTGGCACCTACATCATCAACTTTCAATATTTCTATTAAAAACTCGGAGAACTCAAAAATACGTTTACTGGTATTTATCACTTCATGATGGAGTGATGAATTTTCAAACAGCTTTGAATAATAATTTCGTACAAAGCCGGCACAACTGGCACTTGGAGTAACAATGCAATCTGTACCGCTAAAATCTTTTATAAACTTGGTGCATACTGATTTTGCTTCATCCCAAAAACCAGCATTGAATGCCGGCTGGCCACAGCATGTTTGCGCAGTGTTATAACTAACTGTACAGCCTGCTTTCTCCAACACTTTTATCATATTAAAAGCCGTATCAGGATAAAGCTGATCAACAAAACAGGGTATAAAAATCTGAACGTTCAAGAGGTAGTTATTTCTTAAGAGAATTGACTAATGAAATCATTTTGATAGCTGTTATTGCAGCTTCTTCTCCTTTATGTCCATGCTTGCCACCTATTCTTTCGTTTGCTTGCTGTTCATTTTCTACTGTCAGCACTGCAAAGATGGTAGGCACTGGCAAGCTAAGATTCAATTGCAGCACTCCATCGGTAACTAATTTACATACATAATCAAAATGTGGTGTATCGCCACGAACAACACATCCCAATGCAACGAAAGCATTGGGTCGCTTTTTCTTCCCTGCATTCTCCCAATAGTTTTTTATGGCAAAAGGAATTTCTACCGCACCGGGTACTGTCAACACTACTATTTTCTTAATTCCATTTTTTTCAAGCAGTGCAATGCAGCCTCTTTCTAACTGGTCAACGATTGGGGCATTCCATTCTGTTTTAACCAAAACAATACAGGCATCCTTATTCAGAATGCCTGTAGCTATATTTAAAAGTTTGCTGTTGGTAACGTCAGCCATAATTAATTAGTCGTATTATAAACACCCAATTGAGCAAGGTAATTATCGGCATCTGCTGCCTGCGGTGTTCTTGGAAATTTATCTTTCAGTTCTTTATAAAGTGCAATCGCTTCTTTTGCATCTTTAACAACCCTGTCTGCAAAATAAGCAGCAGTGAAAAGATAGTCAGCAGAGTTGGCCTCATCTTTTTCAAAATGACCAGCCGCTTTTTTATAATAGCTTAAGGCATCTGAATTTTTTCCGAGGTCAGCATACGCATCTCCTAATAGTTTATAAGCCCTTGCCTGTATGGGTTTTGAATCAGTGCTGAATTTTTTAAGATATTTAATTGCTTTATCATTTTCATTCAGTTTGATATAGCAACTACCTGCATAGAAACCCGCCAGGTTGCCGGCATCAGTGCCACCATATTTATCAATTACTTTTAAAAAACCCCAGCTCTGGCCATCACCATTCAACGCCTGATTTATAGAATCCATACGAAAATATTCTTCTGCTTTAAAAAGTACATCAGCAGCTTTCAGTTCTTTGGGTTTTTTTACAAAATTCTGGTAAATATAATATCCACCAATGGCTATAATAATAATTGCAGAGGCAATCATCATTGGCTTATTATACTTACTCCAGAAATCTTTTGCTTTTGCAATAACCTGCTCGTCGTTATGAGACTCCATCTCCGTATTCTTATCTGCCATATACTTGTTTTCTATTTTGAATATTTGTTAGTAATAGTTTGCGATATAATTTTTTTTATAAATCCTCCTTTTATGGGTCAGGGCTAATCAACAATAAACGGATAATTTTTATCCATGTACACATCTTTCAGCACTTCACTATCATCT
>JBKJXQ010000363.1:0-3762 GCA_046716235.1 Chitinophagaceae bacterium | reverse complement strand
GGGCATCAGACCGCACCGTTGCAGCAGCTACACATGGCCGTGGTCTTTGGACTTCAACTGTTGCTACGCCTTCTGGTTTTAGTTTTACGTCGCCTGCGGCAGTTACTGCTACTTGCCCTGCACCCTCTTCCATGTCTGTTACTCTCGGAATTATTTCTAATGGTGGTTATAGTAATCCTGTTACTCTATCTGCTTCTGCAGGTGTTCCGGCGGGAACAAATATTACATTTGGTACCAATCCTGTAACGCCGGGTAATAGTTCTGTTGTAACATTAAACAATACTAATACATTACCGTCCGGGTCTTATGTAATAACCATTACCGGAACAGGTGCCGGTGCTATTCCACAAACAAGGAATATTACTTTTACTATACTGGCTGGCTCCGGGCCGGCAATAACTGCACAGCCATCTGATCAAACAGTTTGTGCCGGTGCAACAACTTCTTTTAATATTACTTCTCCAACTGCTACCGGTTTTCAATGGCAGGTAAGTACCGATGGCGGCTGATCATATAACCCGGTTTCAAATGGCGGTATTTACAGTGGGGCCACAACTAGTACATTAACCATTACCGGCGTTACTGCTGGTCTTCATAATAATCGCTACAGGGCATTGGCTTCTTCATTCTGCGGAACAACAACATCCAATGCTGGTATACTTACTGTAAATACTGCACCGGCAATAACAGCACAACCGCAAAATGCTGATGTATGTTTGGGAGCGAATAATACATTTGCTGTAGCGGCTACCGGAACGGCCCTCACTTATCAATGGCAGATAAGTACAAGTGCAGCACCTGTCTTTACAAATATCAGCGGAGCTAATGCTGCTACTTACACAGTAAGTGGGGTTACAATGGCAATGAGTGGCAACCAATATCGCTTAGTTATCAACGGAACCTGTACACCATCTGTTATATCGGATGCAGCAACATTAACAGTGATAACTGCTGTAACGGTAACAACACAACCTGCCAATGCAGAGCAATGTGCAGGCGGTACTGCAAACTTTACCGTTGCCGGAAATAGTAGCCAACCTATTATTTATCAATGGGAGGTAAGTACAAATGGAGGTGTTTCTTATAGTGCAATTGCAGGAGCTACGGCATCAACGTTAACCTTGAATGGTATTACCACATCAATGAATAATAATAGGTACCGTGCCCAATTATCCAATGCAATATGTACAACACCTTCTCCTTCCAATGCAGCAATACTAACCGTTCGAACGTTGCCCACCATCGGATTGGTAGCCTCTCCGCTTACCAGTTTGCAGCCGGGACAGTCAACAACATTAACTGCAACACCGGGTGCTTCAACTGGCGGAACAATATCGACCAGCTGGACCTATAATGGAAATCCATTGGCAGTTATCAATAATTCGTATGTAGTGACTATTGATAAAGCAGGAAGCTACCAGGCAAGGATACAGGAAACATGGCCCGGCAATCTTACCTGTTCAAATTTGTCGCCGGTTGTGCTTATAAACTCACAGGCCAGCAGTAAATTATTCATCTTTCCAAGCCCGAATGATGGAAGGTTTAGTGTTTCTTATTATAATACCGGGGGCAATAATACAACAGGTACGGTAACAGTATATGATTCCCGTGGTGCCAGGGTGGCGTATAAGAAATTTACACTTATTGGTTTTTATACATTGCTTAGTATGGATATAAGGCCTGCCCAAAAAGGAATTTATTATGTGGTAGCCGGTGATGCTAATGGAAAAATACTGGCAGATGGGAAAGTATTGATACGATAAATAAGTAGTGAACTTTTTAAATAATAATAATACAACAGCTAAAAAAATATCATCCTGATTTTATCGAAGGGTAATTCTCAATGCTTACTTCAACATGCACCGTAACGTGGCCTGACCATTTTCACGATGATATAGGTTTGATCTTTTTAGTATAAAATCCAGAATAGATCCGCATGGAAATTCAACTCCTATTATTTAACCTTGCACAGCAGGAATGAGAAAATTACTTCGCATATTATTTTTACGACCAGTATTATGGGCCACTAATAAATTTTCTTCAAAGCCTGATCGAAAAAGAATCTTTGAAGCCCTGTCCACACTCTTCAACGACATTGTACAAAACCCCGGCAAAAAGGGGCTGGTAATTCCTTTTGAACATAAGGGAGGGAAATTTATACTATTATCTGACCAGCATAAAGGAAGAAGAAACGGAGCCGATGATTTTATGACGGCGGAACCTAATTACCTGGCTGCATTGGATTATTATGTAAATAATAATTTCATTTACATCAACCTGGGTGATAGCGAAGAGTTATGGGAAAATAATTTATGGCAGGTACGAAAAAAAAACAAAGAAACTTTTGAAGCCGAAAAAAAGTTTCTGGCCCATAGCAGCTTTGTAAAGGTTTTTGGCAATCATGATCTGTACTGGAACATCAGCCCCCTTGCATCCCTGGACCTGAAAAGCATTTATGGAGAAAATATAAAAGTGTATGACGGGGTAATACTTGCGGTAAGTATAGGCACTCAAACTTTACAGATATTTTGCACCCATGGCCACCAGGGCGATGCACAAAGTGATGGCAACTGGTTTAGTAAATTTTTTGTTGGCTGGATATGGGGCCCGTTGCAGGCTTTACTTCGTATCTATCCAAATACACCTGCTCATAATGCAGAAAAGAAAACATTGCACAACAGCATTATGTATGAATGGTCGTCTGAACAAAAAAATATGGTGCTGATAACTGGCCACACCCATCAACCTGTTTTTAAATCATTAACCCAACTGGAAAAATTATATAAACAGTTTCAATTTGCCGGCAAGGGAAATAATAAACAGGAATTAGAGGGTTTACTCAATGAAATAAAGAAAGTAGAAAAAGAATTTACCGCTGTAGCCATGGACTATATGAGTATGAAGCCTTCTTATTTTAATACCGGCTGCTGTTGCTTTAATGATGGTGATATTACGGGTATTGAAATTGAGGATGGACACCTGCGTCTTATTAAATGGGAACTGGCGGATGGAAAACCGGCAAGGCTTGTGCTGGAAGAGACAGAGTTAGCACTATTGGTAAAGGAGTTATAGATACAGAATTTATTTCTTAGCAATTGATCAACTATTTCCAATCCCAGATTACAATACTCCATTCAATATTACTGGCATCGGTATACCGGTGTATTTCCACAAACCCAATTCTTTTATGAGCATTTATTGAACGGATATTAGTGGTGGCTATTTCAGTAATTGCAAAATCATATTTTTCTTTAAAAAGGCTTTTATATGCTACATAACTATTATCGAGTAATCCCAGGCCCCGGTAATTTTTACCAATACATACTTGCCCCACCACTATGTAATTATACGCTGCAATCAATTTCTTTTTATACTCCAGTTTATCAAATACATTGAACATAGGAATTAAAACAGGAATATCATTTCTTGAATATTTTGTCATTGCCAGCAGGTAGCCAACTATAGTATCCCCGTCTATCATTACCAGGTGTTGTTCATGACTGTTTAATTTTATTAAATCTTCTAAACTATGCGACACAGTAACAAATCCCTGGTTTTTAATTTCACTTGCTGTTAAGTTTTGTGGCAGGTTATTTTTCTGTAATTCCAGTATTTGATAAAGTTCTTTTTCTGTTTTAGAAGTTGTATAGGTAATCATGAGTTGGTGATATGAGAGATTATGTTAGTTGATGTGGCGGTATTTGAAAATCATCTGCCGAGCTAACTGAAGCTAAATTTATAAATAAAAGCGGATGTTTAGAA
>JBKJXQ010000362.1:0-10540 GCA_046716235.1 Chitinophagaceae bacterium | reverse complement strand
ATTGTAAATAGAGTTATGATTGTTAGTAGTCGCATTGTATTGCAGGCAACAATTAAATATACGACACTCTCTATTCTGTTTCAAAAAAAAAGGACTTGATTTTCATGTGATTAGCATTCGCTTTTTTGTATTGTGAGTGTCGTCAATGACGCCGGATTGTTTTTATAAGAGTTTTCCGTTTGAGAATAAATCATCCAGCGGACTTGTGATATTAACCAACTGTTCCCTTTTTACATGGAGGTAACGGGTTGTAGTTTTAATATCGAAGTGACCGAGGAGATCCCTGATATAAGTTATATCTACACCCTTTTCTAATAAATGGGTGGCGAAACTATGCCGCAGGCTATGAAAGGTTAACTGTTTATGTATGCCTGCTTTTTCCCGTGCTATCTGAAATACTTTTTGCATACTCTTGCTGCTATACGCTGTGCCCGGTTCGGGACTTTCAAAAATATATTTCAACGGTTTTGGCTTAGCAGTCCTGTAATAGTTACTTAATATATCAAGGAGGACAGGACTTAGCATAACATATCTGTCCTTTTTTCCTTTGGCTTTTTCAATTAAAAGTTGCATCCTGTCACGGTCAATATGTTTTAATTGGAGGTTCACCACCTCACTTACCCGCAAACCTGCACTATAGGCTGTAAATAATATAGCCTTGTGTTTCTTGTTTTGTAATGCAGAAAATAGTCTTTTTAATTCACTTTCACCTAACACCTTTGGCAGTATATATTGCTTCTTCGGCCTCGGTATTTCCCAAAAAAACTTTTCTCTTCCCAGCACCTGCTCATAATAAAACTTCATAGCATTGATACGGCTATGCAATGTGTTTTCTGTCAACTTCAGTTTTTCGTAACAATGTACAAGGTAGCGTTTCAGATGTTCGGGTGTTAAATCATCTGCCGGAATTGTATTGAGGATGGTCAATAATTGTGTTATCTCGCCCAGGTAGGTTTTAATGGTGGAAGGGCTATAGGCTTTTAACTTCAGATGCTGCTGCATTGCTGGTATTACATGCGCATTTACAGGATGTATCTTACCTGTTTTATAAATTGTTACACTTTTTTGTAATAAATTTTTATTGGCAGCAACAGATATATTGGCGAATGTTGACGGCTTTGCTACCACTGTTGCAGATTGTGGTAAGGAACTTATTTTGTCAGGTGATACGATTTTTTTATTTGCCAGATATTTGTGAAGTTCCTCCTGTTCAATGCTGGCTTTTCCTTTCAAAGCAAAAAACAACTTGTTGTAATTCTGTTTGCTTAATGGAACATACCAAACCTTTTTTGATTGGCTCCACCTTGCACCGGCATTTTTGCGGATAGCCATATTAATAGCAGATATATTTTCAAAATAAATTCCAATACATTCCTCCTCCCGGTGGTGCAGGGGTTTAAGTATTACAGTTTGCATGTCTGAAAATATTAAATAACTTTTTCAGGCGACTAAGAAATAAAATTCTTTACACTGCCTTTTTGAGTTTTACTAATTGTTGCAACAGCCCTTCCAGCAAATCAAGCTGCAGCATATTAGCTCCATCGCTTTTTGCAACAGAGGGGTTAGGATGTGTTTCAATAAATAAGCCTTCGGCACCTGCAGCAATAGCTGCTTTAGCAATAGTACCAATCAACTGTGGGTTGCCACCTGTTACTCCGGATGTTTGATTTGGCTGCTGAAGAGCATGTGTAACATCCATTACCACTGGCACAGCATGTGCCTGCATAGCAGGAATGTTCCGGTAATCAACTACTAAATCCTGGTAACCAAATGTAGTACCTCTTTCAGTCAGCATTATTTTATTATTACCTGCATTTTTTATTTTGTCCACCGCAAACTTCATTGCCTCACCACTTACAAACTGTCCTTTTTTTACATTTATAATTTTGCCGGTTTCGGCAGCTGCTACCAATAAATCGGTTTGACGACAAAGAAAAGACGGTATTTGTAATATGTCAACATACTCAGCAGCCTTCACTGCTTCCTGCGGCGAATGAATGTCTGTAACTACCGGCAATGAGAATTTCTTCCCTGTTTTTTGCAGCATCTTCATTGCTACATCATCACCAAGACCGGTAAATGAATTGCCGCTGGTGCGGTTAGCTTTGCGGTAAGATGATTTGAAAACGTAAGGAATACCAAGATTTTTACAGATGCAGGATACTTTCTCTGCTACTTCCATAAGCAATTCTTCACTTTCTACCACACAGGGACCTGCCAGCAGAAAAAAATTGTTTTCATCATAAGATTGATTGACAAATAAATCTTTCAGAAATTTTTCCATTGCGCAAAAATAGTTTTAAGTTTTGAGTTTTTGAGAAGTAGCTTTTATATTACATTTTTGAATATGCCCGGTAGATTCTACATTTACCTTTTAATAAATGACTATGCTAAAAGAAAAAATACTGGTTATCGGTGCATCTGGGCAAATAGGAGTGGAGCTTACACTGGCCCTCCGTAAAATGTATGGAAATGCTAACGTAGTAGCTTCTGATTTGCGGGAACAAAACCCATTGCTTGAAGGCACCGGCCCTTATGTCAGTCTTGATGTGATGAATAAGGAAATGCTGCATGTGCAGGTAATCAGGCAAAATATTACACAGATATATTTATTAGCCGCCATTCTTTCAGCAACCGGCGAAAAAAATCCGGGGCTTGCCTGGAACCTGAATATGCAGGGGCTATTAAATGTATTGGATATTGCCCGGGAAGAAAAATTACATAAAGTGTACTGGCCAAGTTCTATTGCAGTATTTGGCCCTACCTCACCCAAAAAAAACTGTCCGCAGCAAACAATTATTGAACCAGCCACCGTGTATGGTATCAGTAAATATGCCGGTGAGTTCTGGTGCAATTATTTTCATCAACGATTTGGCGTAGATGTAAGAAGTATCCGTTACCCCGGTTTGATTTCTTATAAATCAGCACCCGGTGGCGGTACAACAGATTATGCAGTTGAAATTTTTCATGAAGCATTGGAAGAAAAAAAGTATGAATGTTTTTTACAAGAAGATACCTACCTGCCCATGATGTATATGCCGGATGCAATAAGAGCTACTATCGAATTAATGGAAGCACCGGCTTCGTCTATAAAAATCCGGACATCTTATAATGTATCAGGAATGAGTTTTTCTCCAAAAGAAATCGGGGAAGCTATCAAAAAATATATTCCCGGTTTTACTATTACTTACAAACCTGATTACCGGCAGGCTATTGCCAACGGATGGCCGCAAAGTATTGATGACACTGTTGCCCGGGATGATTGGGGATGGAAAGAAGAATATGATCTTATTGCTATGACAAAAGATATGCTGGATAATTTAAAATAGATATGGAAACTGAATCAAGCATTAATTGATTGTCAATATTTCGACAAGCTGAATATGATACTAATTAGATTAAAGGAATCTATTAAGAATGTAGTGTTTATAAAAGTATTTGCACACGGATGACATAGACTAAACGGATGCACACACCTGCCCGTCCGGTCAGGCGGGGATTTTTCTGCTACGCAGAAATCCAGGATTTTGATTTATCAAAATAATCTGTGTTCATCTATCCTATCCGTTTTATCCGTGTGCTAAAACGTGTTTTTAATGTAATTGGTATGACAATGAAATTGATAACCTTCAATAAACTAAGGCTGACAAACTTTTGAAAAGTATCAGGTGAAAGTGCTCATTAATCAACAAATCCATTTTTAACGGCAAACATAACCAGTCCTGCTGAGTTGCGAACCCCTACTTTTTCGATGAGCCGCTGGCGGATACCTTCCACGGAACGGGGACTAAGAAAAATTTGTTTTCCTATTTCTGCTGCTGTTTTTTCTTCACAGATTAATTTTAATACTTCCTGTTCCCGTTCCGTCAATTCAATATTCTGGTTGAAAGAAGGTTTAAGGTTATTCTTCAGTACTAATTTTTTCAACAAAGCTTTATTCACCAGGTCATTGAAATAATAACCATTTTCATGTACTGCATAAATAGAACGTCGTATTTCATCCGGCTCTGCATTTTTTAATAAATATCCATTAGCGCCGTTTTCCATCAGGTGGATAATAAACTTATCATCATCATACATACTTACTACCAATACTTTAATAGAAGGATATTTTTTTCGCACCGCTTTAGTAGCTTCCAATCCATCCATAATGGGCATCTTTAAATCCATAATGATAACATCCGGTGTTTGTACTTCAAGACCTTTTAACAAGTCTTCTCCATTATCTGCTTCCAGTAATACTTCCAGGTTTTCATCAGCAGAGAGGCCAACTTTCAATCCTTCCCGGAAAATTTTATAATCATCAGCTATGGCTATTTTTATTTTGCTCATGGTGCATTATTAGCTTTTACGGGCACATGAATATTGATACGGTAACCTTCATCGCCACTGGTAAAATTAATTGTTCCTTTCAGCAATATAATCCTGTTTTGAATATTTTTCAGTCCTAACCCTTCTTTTTGATAACGAAGTTCTTCAAATTGTGATTGGGTAAGACCGTTACCATTGTGAAATAATACGAGATTCAGGTTATTTTGTTCAAGGGTGGAGCTGATCAGAATTTCTGTGGCGTTAGCATATTTTAATGTATTATTCACCAGTTCCTGTATTATACGGTAAATGCTGATATCATCATCTGCATTTAGGGTTGTATAATTATCATCAAGATTTGTAGTGGCATTGATAATACTTCCCTCGGTAATTTTTTTTATGAAATGCCGTATGGCTTCATTCAAACCAAATTCTTTCAGGATATTAGAGTGCAGGTTATGTGATATGCCCCGTACTTTTTGTATAACATCATTAAGTAACTCCCGGCCTTTTTCATGCAGTTTCTGATCTCTTTCATCCAGTATTGCTGCTTTAATACCGAGCAGGTGAAGTTTGGCAGAGGAAAGGATAGCACCTACTTCATCATGCAGGATTTCAGCTATTCGATGCCGTTCAATTTCTTCACTACGGACAGCTGCTTCTATCAGTTGGTTTTGCTGCTGCTCCCTCAGTTTTTCCATGGCAGTACGGTGCTGGTTTTTTTTCCGCTGGTTAAAAACCACGGCAAGTAATATACTAACCACCATTAGCAACATCACTGCAATGCCTACAATAACCAGATAAGTAATGTCATTCATTTTCCTGATAAAATTGTTTTGCAATGAATAGGCAAAGAATAATGAATACTATATTATGTACATCCCAGATATTTACAGCAAAATCTTTGGTGGCCTTGCTTAAATAAGCATAAAAAAGGAAAATAAAGAAACTTACCGAAATATAAATGCTGAGGCCGGTAACAATCCAAATGCCGGGTTGAAAAGAAAGTTTGATAGGTTTATCTTCAGTCATCAGGAAGATAAAATATTGTAAACAATAAAATAGAAGCAGCGCTGCCTCTGTAGCGAGTAACCTGCTGCTAAAACTTTCAAAGGCGCCAAAGGGAATAAAATTTTCGTAGAATATAAAATTGACCAGGACGAATAAAAGGAAAGCGATTGGGATAATCATTTTCAAACGGTGCATAAAACGCTGCCTTAGCGAATTGAAGAACCAGGCAAACAGGAGTAAACGCAGTATTGATCCCATATTATATAATACATTATTATTCCAAAAAAAATCACCTTGGTGAAGTCCCCATTTTCCTTTGCATTCAGATATAAGAACTATTCCAGTATTTAAAAGAAGGGTTGTCCCAACGTAGATTCGGATTGGTTTTAAATACGCTGCCTTATTCCTCTTCCATAAAAGAACTGTCAACGGTATAAGCAAAGCCCATACCTCTGACCAGTTAAGTAAAGTATGCAAAATGCGATTCATATTCAGAAATTAATAGGCGTCTTTAGGCGGGGATGGATTAGTAACTAACGTCCCAGCAAAAGTTTGAACTCCTTCAACAGTTACTTTGTAGTAAATGTGTTTAGTGGCATCGATAACTGGAGAAAAAACCAAAGTATAAGGAGCCGTCAATTTGATTTTATTCATTTTTAAAAAATCATCAATATTTTTATAAGTAATTTCCTGATCCCCAAGAATCATTTCCGGTTCAACTTTAAGAAAAGGTTGTCCGATCGTTAACTCAGCCGGATTGTAGACCGAACCTGTATTGTTAGGAAAGTATTTGTTAGCATTTTTAGCTGGTTACGCTAACATAGTTGGAGATTTTAGTTCTGAGCTCCTAAAAAGAAATTGCATAACTATCTTTTGAGAATTCCTAAAAACTTTCAGGCTATCATATTGCTCTTTTGTTAATTTCAGCGTGTAAAAATCGCCTGATAACTGGGATGGTATCAATGCCGAATTTTCTGATTGATTCATTGTAGTAGATGTGGAATCACTACTCATTTTTTCTGCTTCATTTTTTTCTGCTTCATTTTTGTCTTTGCAACCAATAAAAAAAACTATCAGGATAGCAAAGAATGGAGTAAAAATTTTCCAAATGTTTACTGGTAAGTTAATGGTTGGTTGATGTTTCATTTTTTTAAATTTATTTGTGATAAAATATTAATAGTAGTTTTCTTGAGGCAGGAATTAAAATTTTATCTAAAATAACCCGCCGCCCTGAACTTTCAAACACTTCAATGCAAGATTCCGTAGATACTCTCCAAATATGCGTAGTTGTACGGATCACTACCTTTTTATTGAAAGCCACGGATTCACTATTTATACTCCGGATATTGCAGGCTACCTGCTTTGATTTGCTTCTGTTTTCTGCTACGATAAAAGGCCAATGATACCATTATACAAAGTATAATATACATTACATTATGAATACTCATTGTAAGGTCGCCAAATTCTTTATTTTTTTCTACCAGGGGATAAAAAAATAAAAAGATAAAAAAGCTGGTAGCTTCATATAGAATGATGCCAGTACAAACAAGGAAAGCCGGATGTTTTAGCCAGTTCATCTCACTATCATCCTGCATAGACCGAAAGAAAAATGAAAGAGATAAGATGAGCAATATTACACTCTCAGCGGCAAAAAGGCGGCTGCTTATATACAGCGGGGATTCAATAAATATAAAATTGCTTATTACAAAAAGGAGATAAATCAATAATATTATTTTAAGCATTGCCGGAAAACGATACTGCCTGATGCGGATGATATACCAGCCAAAAATGAGTACCCGGATAAATGAATGAATATTATAAAGAATATTATTGTTTTTTAACCAGGCCGGCATGGAAAAATAAAATTCAACCATAATTGTGGCCATCGTATTCAGCACTAATGCAATAAAAATATATAAAACAAGCGGCTTGATATTTTGGTCTGTAGGTTTATATAGCCATATAATGGTCAGAGGTATGAGTAATGACCACACTTCTGACCAATTAATTATTGGAGTAAGAAAATTATTCATTAACCGTAAATATTCTAAGGGTGTATATGTTTTATTCAGTAGGGCAATAGGGAGGGCATGGTTTTGTTTCCCCCTTAGCTGTTACTGTTTCTGTACTTCCGGAAGTAGTTACTATTTCCACATCAAAGTTCATATATGTTGGATCTGGTGGATAAGGTTTGGGCCTTAACCTCAGAAAAGTAAAATTTATAAGTCTGCCACTTGCATCTGCAAAACCATTACCCGCAAAATCATAATTATTGCGAACCACAAACAGGCCGGGAGGAAAACTGCAAGCAGGGGTTATGCCGGGAATTATCATTCCAACTTTTTTCCCCGTTTGTACAGTAGCGTTTTTATCAGTCGGGAAAGCATCTACTTCAATAGGAATTCCTGCAAGGGGGTCAAAAACTAAAACAGGAACAAAATTTGCATTTCCCCGAGTGTGCCACCCGGTTTGAAGCCACGCATTTATTTTCCCCCTGCTGATGGTAATACAATTATCCCGTGGTATTATAGTCTTACCCCCGTTGTTACAGGAAATAACTGGAAAAATAAGGATGGCAAATAGTAATAGTAAGACGAAAGTTCTCCTGCTAACACAATGACTTGTTTGCATAATGTTGGTTTTAATGTTAAAAATGGCGGGAGGGAGTTTTCAGCAGGCGGGTAAATTCTTCTCTAATTTACTCTGTCGGTATGACTTTTCAAAAACTTTAGGCATAAATACCTTTTTCTAATTACTCTATACAGTAGTTGTACGCACTTCTCAGTTTACCGCATTCATACGCAGGTGTCAGGTTCGTTTACCAGCTAATATACCCTATCAGAATTTTACGCATTTCCTACCTTGTTTTCGGGTCATTGATTGATGAAAATTTGGGTCATAAAAATAATTTATATGACACGATATTTCATTTTCACCGCCCTGTTATTGGCCTTGATATTAACAAGCCCAACAACATCTGCTGCTGGTTCGCATAGCAATACAGCTGTTACAACTACAGAAGAAACCAGTAAAGGAACAACAGCCAGTACTGAAAATGCTACTAAAACATTTCCATTGTCGCATACTGCTAAACCAATGCATCCGGTAGAAAAGGCCCATACCAATGTACCAACGATGGATGAACTGGCGCATATCCATCACTTTCATAAGGAAAGATTAAAAAAAATTAAGCGTCATCATAAAAAATGCTGGACGCTTAGCCAGTTGCTGTTGTTGCTTTGTCACGCAGCCGTACTGATCATTTCTTATTTACATATTACGCATTAGGTGAAATGCAGCATCACGAAGTGAAACAATTGATTTAGAAATGCAGATATAACAGCCACTAAAGCTCTTTGACATTGAGGTTATAATTTATACAACAGGTTGGATTCAATTATTAAAATCAATTGACGAACTGTTTTTATAGTTCCCTTATCCAGATATTCCTGAAGCTTGTTGGATTGCTATGATCCTGCAGTACGATAGGTTCTTTATCACCATGCATTTTGTAAGAAGGAATGCCTATATATTCTGTAGAGCCCCAAAGCACCGTATTGTTTTGTACCAATACACCGTTCAGTAACACAGTAATGCGGGCAGGTGATTGTAAAGAACTATCAGCTTTAAACCGTGGTGCAGTAAAAACAATATCATAAGTCTGCCATTCGCCGGGTGGCCGTGTTGGGTTAACTAAAGGCATGTGCTGTTTATAAATACTACCAGCCTGTCCATTACTGTAGGTTCTGTTATTATAACTATCCAGCATTTGTAATTCATACCTGCCCATCAGAAAGATTCCACTGTTGCCACGTCCCTGCCCATCACCTTTTACCACTTCTGGTGTACGCCATTCTACATGCAACTGGCAATCTCCAAACCCTTTTTTTGTTTGGATATTACCATTACCTGCTGTTACTGTCAGCACATTTAATGCTACTTTCCATGTTATATCCCCGCTATGAGAACTGTTTTCCCAATTGGATAAATTTTTACCATCAAATAAAACGATGGCATCAGCCGGAGCATCGGCTGCTGTTTTTCCGGGTGTTACTACTTTTGGTTCAGGAAGCCAGATCTCTGTGAGTTTCGGATCACCTTTATCTTGAGAATAAGTATTTATAGTGGCAAGACAAACAAAGGCTGCAAGTAATACATTGTGTTTCATATCAAATATTTAATGACGAATAATATTAAAGGTATTGAAATTCTGTAATGGTTCAGAATGGGTTTCTATAGTTGTAACAATTGCTTGTGGTGGACCTTTTTTACACCATTCAATAAATATATTCAATTGCGCAGCATTGCCGGTTGCAATAATGTAAACATATCCATCGGGTTGATTTTTTATCTGCCCTGTTATACCTAAGGCTGTTGCTTTTTCTTTTGCTGACTGACGGTAGAAAACGCCTTGTACTTTTCCTTTTACAATAATGGAAATTGAATTCATTTCCTGTTTAAAATGATATAAGGTTAACGATCTGTTCAAGATACTTTTTATCGGTATTATCAAACTGATCGTACTCATTACTGTCAACATCAAGCACAGCCACTACGATATTATTACGTATAACAGGAACTACAATTTCTGATCGGGATAAACTGCTGCAGGCAATATGACCGGGAAATTTTTCTACATCTGGAACAATAAGGGTTGTTGCATTTGCCCAACTGCTTCCACAAACACCTTTACCTTTTTTTATACGGGTGCAGGCCACCGGTCCCTGGAATGGTGCTAATACCAACTCATCATTTTCATCACTCATATCGATATTGGAAGAGGGCTTCACCAAATAGAAACCAACCCAGAGCCAGCCAAACTGTTCTTTTAAGGCGGCTACCACATTGGCCAGATTGGCGATTAGATCGGGTTCCCCATCTAATAACCCTTTAATCTGCGGAATTAACGACTCGTATTCCTCCGCTTTATTGCCCGTAATAATTTGTAAATCTTCTGCCATAGTGCAAAGATAAATGCAGTATTCTTAATTTGGAAACAACATTTGTTTAATAGGAAGACGTGGAGTAATACTTTTATTAGTTAAACCTATGTGTTAATAGGTTAACATATTATAGTGCGGCGGTTCTTTTTTAAACTTCCACAAATTTTTTCAGTGATATTCCGGTAATGTATGTCCAACCTTCTGCAAAATTATGTTTAGCGAAATCAGGAATAGTAACAGGAAATGTTTCTAATCCTGCATGTGTAAGTTTTAAT
>JBKJXQ010000361.1:0-14708 GCA_046716235.1 Chitinophagaceae bacterium | reverse complement strand
TGGAATTAATGGTGCCATTATACCCTATATTGAACTTATCACTTATTTTAGTGGTGATCACTGCGTCGAACTGATTTGTTTTTGATGTATCAGGATTTTGGCCACCAACATAATTCAGATAAAATTTTAGTTTATCGGTCGGGGCAAATGTATACTGCCCAATGACGAATTTTTTATTAATGTATTCAGCAGGCAGAATTCTGAAATCTGTAGCATTGGAAATTCCTAACATGGCGCTATGTTTTCCTTTACTTACTTCTGCTTTAAAACCAGTATGAGTAAAAGGCCCATTAGTAAACATATAGCTCATGCTATAGTTCCTGTTCAATTGTGGGTCTACCAGTTCATACCCCACATGTGTGGCCCATGTTCCGAGTGTTAATTTTATCCAATCAGCAGGAGAGTAGCTTACATAAAGTTGTTTGATGGCCTGTGTGATGCCATCGTCAGTATACGAAAAGGATTTAGCTCTTGGTCCAAATCCCAGGTCAGCAACTGCTCCAACTTTACCAGCTTTGTGCTCAAATTTTATACTGGCCATCCCCAGCGAAAAACTATTATGGGTTTGGGTAAAGCTTGTAAAACTGTTTGCCGTTGTTTTGGCAAAATCATATTTGAAATAACCATCCATTGACCCTGTAATAGCAAGAACAGGATCTTTCCTTTCTTCCTGGGGAGCTGTTGCTACTGAGTCTGTATTATTTACTGATGCATTTTGGGCATTTGCGAAGGTCAATGACAGCATGCCTATGGCTGCCACAAAAATTTTGTGTAACATTGTATTTACATTTTAGATGTTAAAGAAAAGGGCACCGCAGATACAAACTTTTACCAGAAGGATGTATCTATCAGGCAGTGCCTTTTTCTATTTAATTAATTTAAAGTTGAGTTTCTACAGATTTTTCTTCTACACCATTTGAACGAACCAATAAATGGCCCTGGAAATATTTTTCATCATGTTGTGATGCATCCAGTCCTTCTGCTTCTTCAGCCTGTGTTACCCTCATTGGCAATATCAGGTTGATCACTTTGAAGATAATATAGGATGCAACAAAACTATAGGTAGCTGCCAATGCCATACCTTTCAGCTGAATCAGAAACTGACCATCCAACACTACAGCGTTTACTGTTTTACTTCCGAAAACACCTGTTAACAACATACCCGTCATACCCCCTAAACCGTGACAGGCAAAAACATCCAAAGGATCGTCTAGTTTTGTTTTACGTTTTAAAAATTCAGCTACAAGGTTAGATACGATTGCCGCTACGAAGCCTATAAATAATGCTTGTGGTACACCAACAAAACCTGCCGCCGGTGTAATAGCAACAAGACCCACTACTGCACCAATACAGAATCCAAGTACGGAAGGTTTTTTACCACGGATAACATCAAGGAACATCCAGGCGAGACCGGCAGCTGCAGCTGCTGTATTAGTAGTTGCAAAAGCGTATACTGCTAATGATCCTGCACCAACAGCACTACCTGCATTAAAGCCAAACCATCCAAACCATAGCAGGCCTGTACCTATAAGTACATAAGGAATATTAGCAGGTGATGCTGCTGTTGTTGATTTTCTAGGCTTTAATACCAATGCACCTGCAAGAGCAGCCATACCTGCGGAAATATGTACAACGGTACCACCGGCAAAGTCAAGTACACCCCATTTAAACATCAGACCATCAGGATGCCAAGCCATGTGTGCTAATGGTGCATATACTAATGCGCCAAATAATACAATGAATAATGTGTAGGAACTAAAACGGATACGTTCTGCAACTGCACCCACTACAAGACCCGGGGTAATAATTGCAAACATTAACTGGAAGAAGGCGAATAATGGAAGAGGAATGGAAGTTGCCAGACTCCAGGGTTCTCCGTTCATTACATTTTTAAAGAATAAAAATGTTCTTGGGTCGCCTATAAAACCACCCAAAGAATCGCCGAAGCAAAGACTGAACTGGACGACGATCCATAATACTGAAATGATACCTGCAGAAACCACACTTTTAATCATTGTGGAGAGTACATTCTTGCGTCCTACCATTCCACCATAGAAAAATGCAAGAGCCGGTGTCATTAAGAACACAAATGCACAGGAAACAAGCATCCAGGAAATGTCGCCGCTGTTGTAGGTGTATTTTGGCGTTTTACCATCTGCACCCAATACTGAAGCCGGATCGAATGAAGCTGAGGGGCTAACGAAAATTGCCGCTACTGCAATAATCATCAATACTAAAAAGGGCGCCACCTGCTTAACCGTTTTTTTGCTCATAAGCTGTGTTTAAAGTTGATTAATATTAAATAAAATAACAATTTGAATTATTTACAGTGAAAATACATTTTTATTGAATTAACAGGTGTTAGGTTTGATATTTATGTTAATAAATAGCACAAAAAATGGATAAATTAATTAAAAACATTTAATTAATTTATCCATTAATATTTTCAGCAAATAAGAAAATACTCTTTTTTGCTGGTTATTTATTTTGAAAACTCAATATTGAATCCTTTATTTCCAGCACTGATGTATTATTAGTATTTAGAAATTCGTCCACTTTTCTGGCACATTCACGGCCTTCGCTAATGGCCCAGACAACGAGGCTCTGACCACGCCGCATATCACCAGCTGTAAAGGTTTTTGATATATTAGTCCGGTAATCTTTTTCCGCTGCTTTTATATTTCCCCTTTCATCGAGGCCAATCCCCAGTTCCGTTATAAAACCAGCATGCTGCGGATGTACAAAACCCATTGCAAGCAGGGCCAGCTCACAAGGAATTTCTTTTTCACTTCCTGCTACTTCAACAAACTGTGCAGGGCTTCCATCAACAATTTTCCATTCAAGGTCAACAGTTTTTAATGCTTTTAGTTTTCCTTCTTTATCACCAATAAATTCCTTAGTGGCAACTGCCCATTGGCGGGCTGCACCTTCTTCATGCGATGAGGTTGTTTTTAATACCATTGGGTAAGTAGGCCAGGGCATAAACGGTGTTCTGTCTTCTGGTGGCTTTGGCATTAATTCAAATTGGGTAACAGACTTTGCACCATGACGGTTAGAAGTACCCACACAATCACTTCCTGTATCACCCCCACCAATTACTACTACATTTTTACCAGTAGCCAGTACTTCTTCATTCAACACATTACTTTCAATGGCAGCATGAGCCAAAAAATCTTTGCCGGCAATGCGTTTGTTATTTTGTTTTAAAAAATCCATGGCAAAATGTACACCATTTAATTCCCGTCCCGGAATAAATAAATTTCTTGGCGTTGTACTGCCGCCAGCTAAAACAATTGCATTAAACTCCCGAAGCAAATCATTAATACTGATGTTGACTCCCACATTTGCGTGGCATTTAAAAACAATGCCTTCTTCTTCCATTATTTTTATTCTTCTATCAATTACCCATTTTTCTAATTTAAAATCCGGGATACCATATCGTAACAAACCACCGGGTGCATCATCTCTTTCAAATACCGTTACCTGGTGACCTGCAAAATTCAATTGCGCAGCAGCCGCCAATCCCGCAGGACCAGAACCAATAACAGCACATTTTTTACCGGAACGAAGATTAGGTTTTCTGGGTTTTACAAAACCTTTTTCAAAAGCTATTTCAATAATATGTTTTTCAATCTCTTCAATGGTTACTGGGGGTTGGTTTATTCCTAACACACAGGAGGCTTCGCAAGGTGCGGGGCAAATACGTCCGGTGAACTCTGGAAAATTATTGGTAGAGGAAAGAATATCATACGCTTCTTTCCAGTCTTGTTTATAAACGGCATCATTAAACTCTGGTATCACATTGCCCAGCGGGCAACCGCTATGGCAAAACGGAACACCGCAATTCATACAACGGGCCGCCTGCTGATTCAGTTTTTCATCAACATACTTATCTACAAATTCATTGTAATGTTTTAACCGTTCCGTTACCGGTTTTTTATCGGGCATCTCCCTCGTAAATTCAATAAATCCTGTTGGCTTACCCATGTCTCAATCTTTGCGGGGCGAAGCCGAAGCAATCCCCCGAATTTTTAAGGTTATTAAAATATTTATTTACCAGCTTCAGTTTTTCATAGCATCGTCTGTGGAGTTTACCCTGAGAAATCGAAGGGTCACTCACTTCATCGTTCTGTTCTTTACTCATCAATGTTGAACCCCTACGGGGTTCTGAATACACTTTGGAATTTTTATTCTCCGGGTTTCACCCGGAGTTATCAATATTTTACCCCTTTTGGGTATCATGTCGTTGTGCTTTTGAACTCTTTTTAAGAAATAATGTTTCTTTGACTTAAGTTCTCCGTCGCTGCGGAAACAGAAGGCATTGCTTTCAACGCCTTTTTATAATCAACTGGAAATACTTTTATAAAATTCTTTAACTGGTTATCTAAATCATCCAATATAAATTTTGCTACTGTGCTACCAGTATATTCATAATGTTTTTGGATCATCGTGAATAATTCATTCTTATCATTCAGGTCGCAGGCATCCAGGTCAACCATTTCCCTGTTGCAGTTTTCAGCAAAATTTCCTTTTACATCATATACATACGCAATACCACCACTCATACCTGCGGCAAAGTTTCTTCCTGTATCACCAAGTATCACTACCTGTCCGCCAGTCATGTACTCGCAACCATGATCACCTACTGATTCTACCACTACATTAGCACCTGAGTTACGAACACCAAAACGTTCACCTGCTTTACCTCTTATATAAGCTTCACCACTGGTAGCACCATAAAAGGCTACATTACCAATGATGCTGTTATCCTCTGGAGTGTAGGTTGCATTTTTGGGTGGATAGATAATTAATTTCGCTCCACTTAACCCTTTTCCGAAATAATCATTGGCATCACCTTCCAGTTCCAGTGTAATACCTTTTGTATTGAAAGCACCAAAGCTTTGTCCGGCTGTTCCTGTAAAATTGAAATGAATTGTGTTATCCGGCAATCCTGCTGCCTTATACTTTTTTGTTATTTCGTTGGAAAGAATCGTTCCTGCTGTACGATCAATATTCCTGATTGGAAAAGAGGCTCTTACTTTTTCTTTATTTTCGATGGCGGGTTTAGCTGCTTCCAGTAATTTCCAATCAAGGCTATCCGACAAACCATGATCCTGTTCTTCTGTACAGTATAAACTTATATAGGGAGAACTTGGTTCTTTATAAAGAATAGCAGAGAGATCAAGATTTTTATATTTCCAATGTGCAATATTCTCCCTCATCTCCAAATTATCTGCCTGGCCAATCATTTCATTCACCGTATGGAAACCAAGCTCTGCCATTATCTCTCTAAGTTCCTGTGTAATCATTTTGAAGAAATTCACAACATGTTCAGGATCTCCTTTAAATCTTTTTCTCAACTCAGTATCTTGTGTAGCTACACCAACCGGGCAGGTATTCAGATGACATTTACGCATCATAATGCATCCTTCTACTATTAAAGCTGCAGTTGCTATACCCCATTCTTCTGCACCCAGTAATGCAGCAACAGCAATATCTCTACCCGTTTTCATCTGGCCATCGGCCTGTACTACTACACGGCTTCTCAATTTATTTTTTACTAATGTCTGCTGTGTTTCTGCCAATCCTAATTCCCATGGCAAACCTGCATGCCGAATTGAACTTACGGGAGATGCGCCGGTACCACCATCGTGGCCCGCTATCAATACTACATCTGCTTTTGCTTTGGTAACACCGGCGGCAATAGTACCCACACCGGCTTTACTTACCAGCTTTACACTTATCCTGGCGGCACGGTTAGCATTCTTCAAATCATAAATTAATTGTGCCAGGTCTTCAATAGAATAAATATCGTGATGGGGTGGAGGAGAAATTAATCCTACACCGGGTGTAGAATGCCTGACCTTTCCAATCCATTCATCAACCTTATAACCGGGCAACTGACCACCTTCTCCGGGTTTAGCACCTTGTGCCATTTTAATTTGTAATTCATCAGCTTCAGTCAGGTACAAACTCGTTACACCAAATCTTGCACTGGCTACCTGTTTTATGGCACTTCTCATGCTATCGCCGTTAGCCAATGGTTCATATCTTTTTTCATCTTCACCGCCTTCACCGGTATTTGATTTACCACCGAGACGGTTCATCGCTATGGCCAATGTTGTATGTGCTTCCCAGGAGATAGAACCAAAACTCATCGCTCCTGTAGCAAAACGCTTATAGATGTTTTCTGCCGGTTCTACTTCATCAATAGAAATACTTTCTCTTGTTTTTTTGAACTGAAACAAACCTCTTAGTGTTGCGGCCTTTTCCGTTTGTTCATTTACCAGTTTCGAATATTTTTTAAACGTAGCAAAGTCATTTGTCTTTGTTGCATGTTGCAACAAGTGTATTGTCTGTGGGTTGAACAGGTGAAACTCACCTTTCTGTTTCCATTGAAAAATACCACCCACCGGCAGGCGATCAACAGGAATTTCTCTTTTGTTAAATGCAAAGAAATGTTTGGCTAATGCTTCACTCGCTATTTCATCAAAGCCCATACCTTCTATTCTTGAAATAGCACCGGTAAAACATTTATCCACTACATCTTTATTGATACCGAGTATTTCAAATGTCTGAGCACCCTGGTATGATTGCAAAGTAGAGATACCCATTTTAGAAAATACTTTCAGCAATCCATCATTCACTGCTTTGATATAATTTTTCTTTAATTGTTCTTCTGATAAATCTGTTTTCATCTTTCCCCTTTCTTTCATGTCACGGATAGAGGAAAGTGTCAAATAAGGATTGATAGGAGTTGCACCAAAGCCAATAAGACAGGCAAAGTGATGAACTTCCCAAACATCTCCTGCTTCTACGATGATACCCACTTGTCCCCGCATTCCTTTCCGTATGAGGTGGTGATGGATAGTAGCAGTGGCCAGCAATGATGGGATTGGAGCATGGTCACTATCAATAGCTCTGTCCTGTAATATCAAAACTTTGAAACCATCATCTACAGCATCAACAGCATAACGGCAAATACGATCCAGTCCGGCTTTCAGTGAACCCGGCTTATTATCTGCCCGAAAATAACATTGCACTGTTTTTGTTTGAAATAAACCGGTATCAATACTTCTTATTTTTTCAAGATCATGATTAGTTAATACGGGTTGTTTCAATGCTACGTTATGACAGGTCAAAGGATCTTCCAATAATAAATTTCCATTGTTGCCGGCAAAAGTTGCCAATGACATTACTAATCTTTCACGGATTGGATCAATCGGCGGATTAGTAACCTGCGCAAAAAGTTGTTTGAAATAATGACTTATATGTTGCGGATGCTCACTGAGTACTGCCAGTGGAATATCTGTGCCCATAGAACCAATTGGCTCTTTAGCATCCAATGCCATTGGAGCAATGATATTATCGAGATCTTCTGTTGAATAACCAAATCCTTTCTGGTATTTAAAAACCTGTTCATGCTCTAAATGAGTAAACATTATCCGTGGCTCCGGCAATTCTTCCAAACGGATTTTATATTTATTCAACCATTCGCCATAAGGTTTTTGGGAACAGATATTTTTTTTCAGTTCTTCATCACTGATGATTTTCCCCTTTTCCATGTCCACTACAAACATTTTACCGGGTTGTAGTCTGCCTTTCTCAATAATGGTGGAAGGGTCAATTGGTAACACACCGGTTTCCGATGCCATGATTACACGGTCATCATTTGTTACACAATATCTTGATGGACGAAGACCGTTTCTATCTAAGGTAGCACCAATCATTTTTCCATCAGTGAAAGAGATAGAAGCTGGTCCATCCCACGGTTCCATAAAGGAGGAGTGAAATTCATAAAAGGCTTTCTTCACCGGATCCATTTTATCATTACCATCCCAGGCTTCCGGAATCAGCATCATCATTACATGTGGTAATGAACGGCCACAAAGGCTAAGCAATTCAATTACATTATCCAAACAGGCAGAATCGCTTTGTCCTTCTGAAATGATTGGCAAAAGCATCTCCATTTCTTCCTTACTGAAGTACGGTGTGGTGAATCCTTTTTCACTTGCCTTCAACCAGTTCAGGTTTCCTTGCAGTGTATTGATCTCACCATTGTGAGCTATATAGCGGAATGGCTGTGCCAGTTTCCATGAGGGAAATGTATTGGTAGCAAAACGGGAATGCACTAATCCAAAAGCACTAACCACTCTCTTATTACTAAGGTCAGGAAAATAATGACGAACCTGTGTGCTGGTCAATTGCCCTTTGTAAATTATAACCTTGTAAGATAATGAGGCAACATAAAAGCCAATGCTATCTTTTCTTACCGTGCTGTTGATGGTATGGGCCGCATAATTGCGGAGAATAAATAATTTTCTTTCAAAATCATCAGGGTTAGAAATATGATCAGGGCAAGCAATAAAAACCTGTTCTATTTCCGGCTCTACACTTAATGCTGTCAGGCCTATGCCCGTTGTGTTTACCGGTACTTTACGATAGACGAGAACTTCAAGTCCTAATTTTTCTGCTGAACGATTGAATATTTCCCTGCATTCTTCTCTCAGTCTTATTTCTTTTGGAAAAAAAATCACACCCACACCATACTTTGCAAATGCCGGAAGGTGAACACCAAGTTTCAGGCATTCATCAAAGAAAAATTCATGAGGTGTTTGAATCATGATACCGGCGCCATCCCCTGTATTGTTTTCACATCCACAAGCACCACGGTGTTCCATATTTTCCAATACGGTTAATGCATCACTGATGTGCTGGTGCGATTTGTGCCCTTTTATATTTGCCACAAAGCCGATTCCACATGCATCATGCTCAAACGATGGATCGTATAAACCAATGTTACCTGCCATTTGCAGTTATTATTTAATTATAAAAAATATATATTATAGGAACTGAGCAGGTGTTATGTACACCTGTTCAGGTAGGTAAAAAATTATGGCAGGCAATCCGTTTGAAAATACAAAAAAGCTTTCTAAAAGAAAGTGAATCAGCTTCGTATTTATCCACAATTTTAGTAGACTAATACACTCATATAAGATAACCGAACAATTGATCGTTTTTATTAATCTCTGAAAAACCAATATTTGATTCTTTCATTTTTTTCAATAGCAAATCATAGTCAGACCGGCTTTGTAATTCTACGCCAACCAATGCAGGTCCATTTTCTTTATTGGTCTTTTGCATATACTCAAAACGGGTAATATCATCTGTTGGGCCCAACACATTACTCACAAACTCTTTCAATGCACCAGGACGCTGCGCAAAGCTTATCATAAAATAATGTTTCAGCCCTTCATATTGCAAACTTCTCTCTTTGATCTCCTGCATCCGCTCAATATCATTGTTACTGCCACTTACAATACAAACGACATTCTTTCCTTTTATTTCTTCTGTAAAATCATCGAGTGCTGCAATGGACATAGCACCGGCGGGCTCTACTACTATCGCATCTTCATTATACAATTTCAAAATAGTAGAACATATTTTTCCTTCTGCAACCAATCGCATATCATCGAGCACCTCTTTACAGATAGAAAAAGTTATATCACCCACTCTTTTCACAGCGGCACCATCAACAAAGCGTTCAATATTATCTAGGGTAACCGGGTGGCCAGCTTTTAATGCTTCATACATGGAAGGGGCACCTTCCGGCTCTACGCCAATAATTTTTGTTTTGGGCGAAAAATTTTTGAAATAGGTACCAACGCCAGCACTTAATCCACCACCACCAACAGGAACGAATAAGTAATCAATCAGGGGTTGGTCTTCCAGAATTTCTACTCCCACTGTTGCCTGGCCTTCAATAATACGGTAATCATCAAACGGCGGAATAAAAGTCATTTCATTTTCTTCGGTGTACAGCTTTGCTGCAATAGCACAATCATCAAACGTATCTCCCACTAATACAATTTTAATATTATCCTCACCAAACATTTTTGTCTGTGTTATTTTTTGTTTAGGGGTTATTGTGGGCATAAAAACAACACCTTTTACACTCAGTTTTCTGCAACTGAATGCAAAGCCTTGTGCATGATTACCTGCACTGGCGCATACAACACCATTTTGTAATTGCTCTTTTGACAAAGAACTCATCATATTGTATGCACCACGCAGTTTGTAAGAACGGACAACCTGCAAATCTTCTCTTTTCAAATAAATACTACATTGATATTTCTTTGAAAGCCCACGATTAAAAGTCAACGGAGTTCTGTTAACGATTTTTTTTAATCGTAAAGTTGCGCTGGCAAAATCAAGCCCCCCGTCCCCTAAAGGAGGGCTATTAACAAATACTGTATGGGGTAATTGATGACTCATTCGTATTATAGCTGAAATATTTATGCTAATTCTAATTTTTTAGACACCTTTTTTTCTCCTTTAGAAGTTAAGGGCATCGCTTTCATATCAGTCATTGCCTGTCTTAATACAGCACCAATTATTTCCACCGGATGGGTACGAAGCAATTTGTTTACTTCAATAATCGACCTGTTATCAACCCCGTTATCTTTTCCGGTATTAAAGTTTGTGCCGATTACATTTGTATCTATTGTGTTCATAAACTCTTTCAGCAATGGTTTTGCAGCATGGTCAAATAAATAGCAACCATATTCAGCCGTATCAGAAATTACCCGGTTCATTTCATATAATTTTTTGCGGGCAATAGTGTTGGCTATTAACGGTGTTTCATGCAGCGATTCATAGTAAGCAGATTCTGCTTTAATACCAGCTTCCACCATTGTTTCAAAAGCCAACTCTACACCAGCTCTTACAAAAGCTACCATCAGCAATCCGTTATCAAAAAATTCCTGATCAGCGATTTTAGCATCAGTCGGTGCAGTTTTTTCAAATGCTGTTTCGCCGGTTGCTTTTCTCCAGGTCAATAAATTTTTATCGTCATTGGCCCAGTCTTCCATCATAGTGGATGAAAATACACCGCTCATAATATCATCCTGGTGTTTTTGAAACAACGGCCGTAAAATATTTTTCAACTCTGTTGATAATTCAAAGGCTTTCAATTTCGCAGGATTGCTCAGTCTATCCATCATACCAGTTACCCCACCATGCTTTAATGCTTCTGTAATTGTTTCCCAGCCATACTGAATAAGTTTTGAAGCATAAGTTGCATCGATACCTTTCTCTACCATTTTATCAAAACATAAAATAGAACCTGTTTGCAGCACACCACAAAGAATTGTTTGCTCGCCCATTAAATCACTTTTTACTTCTGCAACAAACGAAGAACGAAGTACACCAGCTCTGTGACCGCCTGTAGCTACCGCATAAGCTTTTGCCTGTACCAATCCTTTTCCTTCAGGATCATTTTCAGGATGAACAGCAATCAAAGTAGGTACACCAAACCCTCTTTTATATTCTTCTCTTACTTCTGTACCGGGGCATTTAGGGGCCACCATTATCACCGTTAAATCTTTTCGTATCTGCATTCCTTCTTCCACGATATTAAAACCGTGAGAGTAGGAGAGAGTAGCCCCTTTTTTCATTAAAGGCATTACAGCATTGACAGCAGCAGTATGTTGTTTATCCGGCGTTAAATTCAATACCAAATCAGCTGAAGGAATTAATTCTTCATAAGTGCCAACAGCAAAACCATTGTCTGATGCATTTTTCCAGGAAGCTCTTTTTTCAGCGATCGCTTCTTTGCGCAATGCATAGGAAATATCCAATCCGGAATCCCGCATATTCAATCCCTGGTTAAGGCCCTGTGCACCACAACCAATAATTACAATTTTTTTATCTTTTAAAATAGTTACACCATCAGCGAATTCGCTTTTGTTCATAAACTCACATACACCCAATTGATTTAACTGTTCTCTTAATGGTAGGGAATTGAAATAGTTTGCCATTGTTTTTATTTTATATGTTTTAATTTTATGTTGCAAGCTTTTGTAATTCTATTCAACTTCGTTGCATCCACCATGAGGCGGATTGTTAAAATATTTTCTTCCTGTGGAAGAGAATATTTTAATCGTTCTTCATCGTTCTGTTCGCTACTGAGTTTATCGAAGTGTCAGCTACCCACCCCAATTCACTAAAGCATTTTGTTTTCCTCCATTTGCCCCTCCAAGGAGGGGAAGTTTACTAAAGCAGTAATATTTTACGTTTTACTCCTTTACTCTTTTGAACTCTTACCCCTTACATGGAGAACACTTCTTCATTCTGATTTAAAAATTCGTTTTCACTTGCATTTTCACCCGGTTCTTTATATTCAAACTCCTTTAGTTTTTTATGGAACCCATCACTGTCTTTTATAATAGCTACCCTTGCACTGCGCACAAACTCTATTAGCCCATAAGGTTCCAATACTTTTATTAATCCATCAGTTTCTTCTCTGTGGCCTGCTACTTCAAATACAGTATAGTCTTTACGAATAACGACAGCCTTGGCCCCATGCTCTCTTAATAATCTTTCTACTTTTACTTCTTCCGCAATGATGTTGGTTGGTACTTTATACAAAGCCAGTTCCTGCCAGATAATTTCTTCATTCGTATTATAATATGCTTTCAATACTTCTACCTGCTTTTCTATCTGGCGGCAAAGTTTACGTACCACATCTTCTGTTTCGTTAATTACAATTGTAAATCTGTGTACACTGTCTACTTCGCTTGGTGAAGTGTTCAGGCTTTCTATATTAATTTTCCTACGGGAAAAAATAATAGCAATACGATTGAGTAAGCCAATCTGGTTTTCTGTTTAAACTGTTATGGTATATTCCAATTTTAGCATAAACTATTCGTTTAAAAAATTCTTTTATAATGTTCTACCACCGGGAATGGGTTATAAAAATGATGTAATAACTTTTTCCATTTCTGGTATCCTTCACTTTGTCTGAAACCTGTTGTATGGTCTTCTATTGTATTCCATCGGACAATCAATAAATATTTATCATCTTGTTCAATACATTGCTGCAATTCATGTTGTATATATCCTCTTGCTGACTCAATAATTGGCTGGGCTTTAATAAATGTTTCTTCAAATGCTGCTGATTGCCCCGGCCTTATTTTTAAAAGAGCTATTTCTGTTATCATTTTGCTTTTACTATTAACTGCTGCCTGGTTATTTATATCTCATCTTTTCCTAACACCACTTCTGCCACACCTTTTCCCTGCGGCACCATCGGGAATACATTATTTTCTTTTCCTACCATTACTTCCAGTAAATAAGCACCATTATGATTCAACATGTCACTCAACGCCCCTTTCAAATCCTTTCTGTCAATTACTGATCTGCCATCAATGCGATACGCTTTTGCCACCTGTACAAAATCGGGGCTGGTAATGTCAGTAAATGAATAGCGTCTTTCATGAAATAGTTCCTGCCATTGCCGAACCATGCCTAAAAATTCATTATTCAGGATTAATATTTTTACATCCACATTAAATTGCATGATAGTTCCGAGTTCCTGAAGAGTCATTTGAAAACCGCCATCACCTATAACAGCAACAACTGTACGGTTGGGGTCGCCAAATTTTGCACCGATAGCTGCTGGTAATGCGAAGCCCATAGTTCCTAAACCACCACTGGTAACATTACTTTTTGTCTGGTTGAATTTTGCATAACGACAAGCCACCATCTGATGCTGACCAACATCGGTAACGATGATTGCATTGCCATTAGTTAGTTCATTCACCAACTTTATCACTTCACCCATTGTAAGAACTTCGGTAGTAGGGTCAAGTTCTTCTATAATTACTTTATCCTGTTCTTTCTTTACGCAGTCAGCAAATTTTTGCAGCCATTGCGGATATATTTTTTGTTCAATCAATGCAGTAAGCAGGGGTAATGTTTCTTTACAATTACCCCATACCGGCACCGTTGCTTTTACATTTTTATCAATCTCTGCAGGATCAATATCCAGATGAATAACTTTAGCCTGTTTGGCATATTTATCCAACCGACCGGTAACCCTGTCATCGAAACGCATACCCACAGCAATCAATACATCACATTCATTGGTCAATAAATTAGGGCCGTAATTTCCATGCATACCCAGCATTCCGACAGCCAAAGGATGATCAGTTGGTATTGCACTCATTCCCATGATAGTCCAGGCAGCAGGTATTCCAGCTTTTTCAATAAAAGCTTTAAATTCTTTTTCCGCTTTGCCTAATATAACACCTTGTCCAAAAATTACAAAAGGTCTTTCTGCTTCGTTAATCAACTTAGCAGCGGCTTCCACATATTCCTTTCGAACAATAGGAGCGGGGCGGTAGCTGCGGATATGATTGCATTTGGTGTAACCTTCGTAATCGAATTTTTGTAACTGGGCATTCTTAGTAATATCAATTAATACAGGGCCGGGTCGGCCGCTTCTTGCTATATAAAATGCTTTTGCCAGTACAGCCGGAATTTCAGTTGCATCAGTAACCTGGTAATTCCATTTCGTTACTGGTGTAGTTATATTTATCACATCCGTTTCCTGGAAAGCATCTGTACCTAATAAATGAGCAAATACTTGTCCGGTGATACAAACCAAGGGAGTAGAATCAATCATTGCATCCGCCAGGCCAGTCACCAGATTAGTAGCACCGGGACCACTGGTGGCAAACACCACACCTACATCGCCACTTGTTCTTGCATAACCCTGACCTGCATGTATGCCGCCTTGCTCATGACGAACAAGAATATGATTTAGCTTATCATGATAATCATACAACGCATCATAGATAGGCATGATAGCACCGCCGGGATAACCAAAAATGGTGGGTACATTTTCAGCAATCAATGCTTCGAGT
>JBKJXQ010000360.1:0-8556 GCA_046716235.1 Chitinophagaceae bacterium | reverse complement strand
GTCAGTGCATCAATTTCATCAATACTGAGTTGTAATTTATCTTTTACTTTCATGATGGCCATCATTCCAAATACACCTATCCGATTGGCAATAAAAGCTGGAGTGTCTTTACATAATACCGTTGTTTTGCCTAAATACAAATCTCCATAGTTCATCAAAAAAGCAATTACATCCGGATCTGTGTGCTGTGTAGGAATAATTTCCAATAATCTTAAATACCGGGGAGGATTAAAAAAGTGAGAACCACAAAAATGTTTTTTAAAATCATCGCTTCTGCCTTTGGCCATCAGGTGAATAGGAATACCGGAAGTGTTAGAAGTAATCAGGGTTCCGGGCTTCCTGTATTTTTCTACCTGTTCAAATACTTTCTGTTTGATGTCGAGACGTTCCACCACTACTTCAATTATCCAATCGCAGCCCGTAATATCTTTCATATTATCATCAAAGTTGCCGGTTGTTATTTTTTTAATTACATCCTTATGATAAACCGGCGAAGGATTTGATTTTATGGCTGCTGTCAGTGCATCATTCACTATTTTATTTCTTTCAGCAGGTTTTGCTTCCGCTGCAACATCTTTTGGAACGATATCGAGTAATAAAACCTGCAAACCAATCCCTGCAAAGTGACAAGCAATTCTTGAACCCATAACACCGCTGCCCAGAACAGCTACTTTTTTAATTGTACGTTTCATAATATCTTTTTTTAGCCTCCCTTTTAAGGAGAGGTTAGAGGGAAAATCAAATTAGTTAGTTATGCAACTATTTGAGATTCGAAGTTAAGAGTTTTTGGGAAAGTTTGATCTACTTGCGGTAAGTTGGATTATCATTTATAGTTGCAACAGTGGAAAGGGTAGTAATTTTATTCGTCAATATTAAATATAAAATGGGAAATATAACGGGTATATCAAAAGGGATCAAAATCAATCGGTGGAAGGTTACGTTTATCCAGTTCCTTTTTATATTTCCGTATCATCTTCTTATTACTTTTGGCACCAACACTGCTGGCCATCCCACTCATGGCAATTTTTATCCAGTAGTTAATAGCTGAACGGTTCCTGTCTCTAATGAAAAATACCTGACCAATACGGGAGGAATTATTTTTTTTCACTATAAAAGTATTAGCCAGGAAACTGATAAGACCCGTAAGAAAAGTTTTCTTTTTTTCATCACTTTTTTTCAGCAACCGTACTTTGAGGTCGTGATAAAACATTTTCATTTCTCCGAGAGAAAGGAATTCGGTACCTATGGCCCTCATGCTTAAAGTATCGAGAAACCCTGATTCTAATTTTGCAGAAATTAATGGAATCAATGCTGGATTTAGTATTGTAAGATCGGCAGGTTTCATCCGGAAAGTCATTAAAAAACCACCGAGTGAATCCGTATAAGATTCTTTTACTCTTAACCGGATCCATGCAGTATCCATCAGGTAGCCATTGGCCTGTATGCTGAGACTATCGGTGGGTTTTAAATTGTAATTTTTAAAATTAATGAGCCTTACTGTCATTCTTGTTACCGGGATAGTGCCGGCAGCTTTCGTTTTTTCACCTACTTCTGTGTACTCCACATTAGCATTAGTCAATAGCAAGGTGTCAACGGATAATTGCTGCGGAATTTTTTTAATCATATTTACCGGTAGTGGTTTGACTAAGCCGGGATTGAATGGAAGTTGTTTGTCTTTATAATCTGTAAAAAAGAATTTATCAATAGTAGCAGTTTCGATATTCAGTTTATTGTTTTTAATAAAATTGTCAATGTCTACCGGCCCGACACTTACTGCTCCGGTTTTAAAATTGATATAATCGGTTTGAAATGTTTGTTTGGCAATAAATGAATCTCTTTCTAAAGAAGGTGTAAAGGAAAAAGAATCAATGGAAAATGTATTATTATTCCGATTAAATCCGGCATTGTACCAATTCAAATTTTTATCAGCATCGGTATAATATCCGGTTACCTGATTTAAACGGAAAGCATTATTGGCAGCTGCCAGTTTTTGCAGGTGATTAATGGTAGAGGAGCTGATATTTAGATTATTCAGCGTTCCATTATTCATTACGATGTTGCCTTTTGATTTGCCCATACTGTCTACCCGCAAGTCTCTTGCCTCAAAATTGGTAACATTGGCAGTCCAGACTAATGGCTTATTATTCTCCTGATCAATTTTAATATTTCTTATCAGTGCCGAAACTTTTCCCTCCCCGGTATTAAATTTTTTGCCATGATAACCTGTAAAAAGAAAATCAGTCAGATAGAAATTCAGCTGTTGTAAGGTGGTACTTCCCGAACGGGTTTGCAAGTCAGTTAGCTGTAAAAAGTTTGCATTGTTTCTTTCACCATTCCAATCCAATTTGATAATACCGCTATCACTTTTTTGCGCAAAATTGATGTTTGGTTGCAAAAGTTTCAGTCGGCTAATGTCCATTTTTGGTAAACCGTTTCCTGTTTTTTGCTCCTCTGTCTTTTTATTATTCAGCGTAAGATTGATGATTGGCTTTACAATATTTATTTCATCCAGGGCAATATCACCGTTGAGTAAAGTTTGTATATGTGGTGTAAGCGTTAAAGAAGGAATAGCAATATCTGCTTCCAGTTTCCCATTATTATTTTTATAAATAATTTTCCGGAAGGTAGAGCTTTTATTATCGGTAACATCGTAATCGGCAATAGATAAATTAAGTGTATTGTCTTTTATCTGCAACTGCTTTCCAATAATGTCTAATCCGTTTAATAATAATTTCCTACCATCTTTCTTTACTAATTCAGTAAATGATATACTACTCAAATATGTTGAAATTGATTTTCCTCCAACCGTTGCTTTAATGGAAGTATTTGCTCCCCGGATATTTTTCAGCTCAAGGGAAGCCGCTCCGGCACTTTGTTTTTTGCGGCCAGCCGGACTAATCTTTACATCTCCCTTTTTCCATATTACTCCATCTGCAAAAATATTCCCTGTCACTTCATCTACCTGCATTTTTTGTACCTCCACTTCCTGCAAGTCAACGGCCATACTTTTTTCTTTACTTCTTACCTTAATGTTCCCCGCACCAAACTGACCGCTATTACCAATATACTTAATATCATTAAGTTCAATCGTAAGGTTGCCAGCATTTATAATTCCTTTTATGAAATCGAGGCGGGTCAGCGAATTTTTGATACCTGATAATTTTGTAGAACTCAGTAGTGAATTACTTTGTACAGCCACATTTGCATTTTCCAATTGCAACCGAACGCTGTTTTTTAACTTCAGATCAATCGTTCCATTTACCACTTCGAGGTTTTTGAGATCCATATAATCATTAATGGAACCTAACGACTGGAATATATTTTGTTTTTTTGGATTTTTACCAGGTTTAGAAGTAGCTGTATAGCTTATCTGGGGACTAAACATCGTAGCCCTTTCAGCTTTCAATTTTTTTTCAAAAACCAGGTCGTCCCACGAAAGCCCCTGCAAATTAAACTGTGGAATACTGAATGTGTTCAGAATTTTTCCATTCTCTAGTTTGTGAAAAATAAAATTACTTAGTATAATACGATCATCTTTAAAAAGTACACTGTCAAACTGTATTCGATAACTGCTGTCTTTTATAAAATTTTCATAATTACGGATAGCCATTGCAAAGCTTTGTACTTTTACTGGCTTTGCAGCATCCTGGTCAATACTAAATCCCTTCATTTCAAAATTGTTGTTACTAAAAGTGAAAGTGCTGGGCTTGCCATTTTTTACTGTATTAATATTAAAGTCGGCGTTACTTACAACCACATGACCAAGCTGCATGTTACCTGTAAGTTGTTGAATTATTTCTTCGAGTTTCGGCGGTGGTTTCCCTTTCCCTTTCTTTTTGTCCAATCGTACATCAAGATTAAATTTTGGGTTGACACAATAAACGGAATCGGCTTTAATAACTTCTGACTTATATAAGGTGTCAAAATCAATATTGGTAAGAAAGAGGGCATCAAAAAAAACATTGAAAGTTGCACTTGAACTATCACCTCTGGTAGCCGCAATCGTACAACTATCAAATTCAACTATCTTTTTCCGGAGGTTAATCCGAAACTTACTAAAACTTAACCGGTGCCTTCCATCTGGAAAAAGTATATCCTGGTTATGAGTACGCAAAACAATATTATCACTAAAGAGAAGTTTTTCTTCACCCGTTAATTTACCATCAACTACCTCCAGGTTATCAATGTGGAAATGTAAATTGGTAATGGTAACAGGTAGTTGATCAGGTGTAATTTTATTAATAAGAGTGAATATGCCATCATCTATCTGGAATCGTTTTACATTCAGCACCTCCAGCGCATCTTGTATTGATTTATATACTTTACCCATTTCTTCCGGAATCGAAACATCTTTCTTAGTTTTAGTAACAATTTGATCATTTTCCTTTAAACGGGTAACTTGAATTTGAGGCCGTAAAAGTGTCAGTGAATCGATCAGCAGCTGTTTTTGAAAAATAATTGGGAGGATGGCCCGGGCCTGTAATTGTATTTTATCAACACTAAAGCGGTAAGCCGTACTGCCGGTAGCGGTATCAGTACTATAAAAAACAGCATTTTCCAGTTCTATTCTTTTATTAAAATATCCATACTGGAATTTGCCCAATTTTAATTTCAGTTTCCCCTTCGATTTTGATTCAACTAAATCTTCAATTAAACTTTTTGCATGGGCTTTGAACCAAAAATGAAAACCTATCAGCAATACAAAAACTATCCCGAGGGTGATTCCGGTAATTTTCAATGTTTTTTTAACAAGGCGGTTCGCTGTCAAGGTGCGGAAGAGATTTGAAGGTGAATTTACAGAAATTCAATGGGCAATAAACTTGCCATTTCCCTCTACATGAAGAAACCCCAGTTTTAGGTTTAAAAAAACAGTAGTTGGGTAATTTTTTGCCGATTAACTAACATTTGAACCGGGTGAAACTGAATTTTCGGGTTTTAGCAATTGCAATCTGCCATCGCTGTCTTCGGCAGTTAGAATCATTCCCTGGCTTTCAATGCCATTCATTTTTCTTGGCGCCAGGTTGGTAACAACGATTACCTGTTTACCCACCATTTCTTCGGGGGAATAATGTTGCGCAATGCCTGAAACAATCGTTCTCTTTTCGGTACCTAAATCAACTTCCAGTTTCAATAGCTTATCGGCCTTGGCTACTTTTTCACAAGCAATTACTGTTGCGGCTTTTAATTCAAGCTTTGCAAAGTCATCATAAACTATTTCGGGTTTACCAATTGTTGGTTTATTTTCTTCCATTTCAGGCTCCTCTTTTTTTACCAAACCGGCTTTTAATTTTTCAATCTGGTCAGTAATTTCGGTATCATCTATTTTTCTGAATAATAATTCCGGTTCTCGCAGGCTATATCCTGCACTCAGCAATTTCATCGTGCCTGCATTTTTCCAATGTAATATTTTATCTACCACTTTCATCATGTGCAGCATTTTCTTTGCGGTGTTGGGTAAAAAAGGATTGATGAGCAAGGCAAGATTAGCGGTGAGTTGTAAACATATATGCAGTGTATTATCAATACTCTTTTGGACCTCCGGATTTTCTACTAATTTTTTAGCTGCTATCCAGGGTTCTTTTTTCTGCATGTATTGATTTCCTTTACGGCTTAAATCAATCACTTCATACAATGCTTCTCTGAATTTATATTGCTCCAGTAATGCTTCCACTTTTTCTTTAGCAGTAGCAATGTCACTGATAAGTTGTTTATCTATATCATCAATCAGCTCATTATGGAATACAGGTACTTTGCCATTGCATAATTTTTGCATCAATACAAAAGTCCTGTTAACAAAATTTCCGAATATGGAGACTAACTCACTGTTTACCGCATCCTGAAAACCTTTCCAGGTAAATTCGCTGTCTTTTGTTTCAGGTGCAATCTGCGTCAAATAATAACGAAGCATATCCACACACTGCCCACCTCCATTTTCTTTTTTTACAAAGTCATTAATATAATCTCTCATCTCCAGCTTCCAGTTTCGGCTGGTACTCATCTTATCACCTTCCAGATTTAAAAATTCATTCGCCGGAACATTTGCCGGTAAAATATTTCCATGCAGCTTTAGCATTATAGGAAAGATGATGCAATGAAAAACGATATTATCTTTTCCTACAAAATGTACCAGCTTGGTATCTTTATCTTCCCAATAAGGTTTCCAGTCTTTTTTATTGTCTATTGCCCACTGTTTGGTAGCACTGATGTAGCCAATGGGGGCATCGAACCAAACATAAAGAACTTTTCCAAGCCCTTCGGGCAAAGGAACTTTTACTCCCCAGTCTAAATCTCTGGTTACCGCTCTTGATTGTAAGCCGCCTTCAATCCAACCTTTACATTGACCTAATACAGTAGTCCGCCAATCATCCTTATGTTCTTTTAAAATCCATTCCCGAAGAAATGCTTCATGCTTACCTAATGGCAAATACCAATGTGTTGTTTTTTTCTTAACGGGTGTTTCTCCACTCAATGTACTTACCGGATTAATCAATTCATCGGGGCTTAATGTAGTACCACAATTTTCACATTGGTCACCAAATGCCCTATCACTGCCACAGTTGGGACAAGTGCCTTTTATATAACGATCAGCCAAAAATGTTTTAGTGGCTTCATCAAAATATTGTTCTGTTTCTTTTGTTTCGAGTTCCCCGGCATTATTTAATGCAGTAAAAAACTCACTGGCCGTTTCATGGTGCAGGGAGGAACTGGTGCGGTGATAAATATCAAAGGATATATCAAGATCAGCAAAATCTTCTTTCATTGCTTCATGATATTTATCAATAATAGCTTGCGGTGTAGTGCCTTCTTTCATCGCTTGTATTGGAATAGCAGTGCCATGTTCATCGCTTCCGCATACAAATACCACATCTCTTTTTTGTGCCCGCTGGTAGCGTACATAAATATCAGCGGGGATATAAGCACCTGCCAGGTGCCCTACATGTTTTAATCCATTGGCATAAGGCAGGGCAGAAGTAATTAAATATCGTTTGGGGTCGGTCATAATCTAAATTTTTAACCGCAGAGGCGGAGAGCCGCAGAAGTTGTTTGATAATTCCTCTGCGTCTTAGCGTCTCGGCGGTTACAGCTGCAAAAATACCGGAATAGCAGCCATTGCCCAAACTGCACCAAAAAGCCACTCAAAACAAAGAGGGGCTAAAAAATATTTTATTTATACTGTTCTTACTTTTTCCGTTTATGTGCAAACATCCAACTCAAAAAAGTGGGTTCAGCAAAGGCATTATCCCAGCTATTGTGATTTACATTGGGATATTCAGTATAGGTAACATCAACTTTCAACGATTTAAGTTTATTGACCATTGCCCTCGATTCATTTACATTGACAGCCGCATCCGCATCACCATGAAAGACCCAGAACGATGTTTTTCTTACTCTTTCATCATACCTGAAAGCATCGCCACCGCCACAAATAGGTAATGCTGCTGCAAATACTTTAGGAAAACGATATAGCATTTCAAAAGTACCCATGCCGCCCATAGATAAACCTGTTATATAGCAACGTTTTTTATCAACCCCTTCATTCTTTATAAGTTGCTGCACCAGTTTCTGTACAGCATCAAGCGGCCAGTTGATAGGATTATCATAATTAAATTCAAAAGTTGTAGGCGTTTTACTTCTGTCAACCGTAACTGAACTCCAATAACTATTTTCAGGGCATTGGGGAAAAATAATAATAGCAGGAAAATTTTTCCGGTTGTCTGCAGTTAAAAAAAGTTTGGAACCATGAACGAGTTGTTTTTCATTATCATTTCCTCTTTCCCCGGATCCATGAAGAAAAAGCACCAACGGATATTTTTTTGTTTTATCATAATTCTCAGGGTACAAAATACGGTAGGGCAGTATTTTACCCTCACTGTATGCGTATTCTTTTTTTTGATAAAGAGATAAATCCTGGGCATTGGCAGCAAAAGACAAAACAAGAAGAAAATAAAGAAATATTTTTTTCATACATAATTGTTTACATAAAATTATGTAATCCTGCTAATGAAAAGGAAATGTTCAAGGTATTAATTTTGCGGAATAAATTGAAGACGCAAAAGCAATATTGAAAAACCTGAGTTGACCTGGTATTTCGCCATACAGGCGGGCTCCTCCTTTCTCAATAAAATAAATATAATCGGAGACACTATGTTCCCTTACAAGAAAATAATCTTTTGGTACCGGCCAGTGTTTCCATGCATTTAAAAAGATAGCCCAGCTTTCTTTGGAAAGCGGTGAGATGGTATTAATTGCTTTTTGAAGCATTTCCATATTAGAAAATTAGTAAAAGAAATGATATTTTTAATTTATGATTAAAATCCCTCCTTATTTACAAAAAGGCGACACCATCGGTATCGTTTGTCCGGCAGGCTATATGGCTGCGGAAAAAGTAGAAACCTGTATCAATACTTTACAAGAATGGGGTTACCAGGTAAAAGTGGGGAAAACGGTCGGTAGCGATTCACCAACTTATTTTTCCGGAACAGATGAAGAGCGGCTGAATGATTTTCAGCAAATGCTGGATGATGATGAAGTGAAAGCAATCTTTTGCGCCAGGGG
>JBKJXQ010000359.1:0-7884 GCA_046716235.1 Chitinophagaceae bacterium | reverse complement strand
CCGTTCAACTGATAACCGGTACTATACCGAACTATTAGGTACTAATGTGGCCCAATACGGAGGCCCAACAGCTGGGGCAAAAGACCCTGCCGGAATTTTCAATGGATATTATGCTGCTTTTTCTGCTACCCGCCGCCGGGCAGAACTATTGTTGCTTACCGCAAACAATGCTACCAGCATTACAGCCGGTGAAAAAAAGGCAGTGGAAGGATTTGCCCGTACTATACAAGCCTATGTTACCTTAAATCTGCTGAATATGCAGGGCAAAAATGGAATAAGAGAAACATTCAGTGATTTAAATACACCAGGCGATCTTTTGAAACCCAGTAAATTTGGTACATATGCTTCAGGTCTTACTCTCGTAAAAAAATATGCAGATGATGGATTGGCAGCTCTAAATGCTGCAACCAGTTTTCCTTTTACGTTCGGTGCTGGTTTTGCAGGCTTTAATACCGTATCTACTTTTAAGCAATTTAACCGGGCAGTAGCTGCGAGAATTTCTATGTACCAGGCTGATTGGGCGGGAGTTCTTACAAATCTTAGTGGAAGTTTTTTCGATATTAATGGTAGCCTGACTACAGGCCCAAAATATATATGGTCTACTTCGCCTAACGATTTTACAAATACTCTTTTTGTAACACCAAATAATAATGGTTCTCCTTTTGTTGTATTTAATGAAGTTATTGCGGCTGTAGAAGCAGGCGATACACGTTTTACAGGTGCTGCTGCCAAAGCTCAGCCAAGAACCAGCCCCCGTTCAAGCGGACCTTTTACCTCTACTCATGAAGTGAGAATGTTTGCCAGTAATGTTTCCCCAAGTTTTATTATCAAAAACGAGGAATTAATATTAATGTATGCTGAAGCAAATGCAGAGGTTAATACCGTTACTAGCCTTGCAGAAGCTGTAATTGCAATCAATAAAATACGTACAGCATACGGCTTGCTTCCTTATGCAGGGGCAGTTACAAAGGCTGCATTAATTGTGGAAATATATAATCAGCGTCGCTTTTCTCTTTTCTTTGAGGGTCATCGCTGGTTTGATATGAGGCGCAGAAATTTACTGGCACAAATTCAGCCGCAAGGCACTATCGGCACACAAACATTTGTAGTGTTTGAAAACATGTCCCGGCCTGATGCTGAAATTCAGTGGGATCGATTGAATCCATGATAAATATTTTATTATTTTTTTATACCTCCCGCCTATTATTGGCGGGAGTTTTTTGTAATACCTATTATCACTCTTTTGCGTTTATATACTTTTCTTTTTACTGGTAATCAAAGGCACATAGCTCTCTTCCAACAAATAATTATTTTTAGTAAACAAGTTGTCCTCAATTTGGGAATAAAATTTATAAAAGTGTACTTGATTTATTCGGTGGCTTTTTATTGAACCCGTATTTTTGCTCGCCTTACAGGCGGTAAAATTAAATTATGGTAGATGTATTACTTGGCCTCCAATGGGGCGATGAAGGAAAAGGAAAAATAGTTGATTTTTTTGCAAAAGACTATGACCTCGTAGCCAGGTTTCAGGGTGGCCCCAATGCCGGGCATACATTATATGTTAATGATAAAAAAGTAGTACTTCACCAAATACCTTCGGGAGTATTTCATCCGGGCATCATTAACCTGATAGGCAATGGCGTAGTGCTTGATCCCGTTACCTTAAAAAAAGAATATGATACGGTAGCATCATTCGGTATTGATTTAAAAAAGAATCTTTTTATTGCTGAACGTACCCATCTGATATTGCCTACTCACAGAGCATTGGACAAAGCAGCAGAGTTATCGAAAGGCAATCAAAAAATTGGCTCTACATTAAAAGGGATTGGCCCAACTTACATGGATAAAACCGGTCGAAATGGTCTGCGGGTAGGCGATTTATTAGATAAAAATTTTACTACTTCTTATATCAAACTCAGGCTTAAGCATCAACGGTTACTGGATAATTTTAATTTTCAGGAAGATATTACTGCATGGGAAGAAGAGTTTTTTGAGGCACTGGAGTTTCTAAAGGAGTTGAATATTGTAAATGGAGAATATTTCATCAACAACCAGATTAAAGCCGGGAAAAGAATTTTAGCAGAAGGTGCCCAGGGCAGCATGCTGGATATAGACTTCGGAACTTTTCCTTACGTTACTTCTTCTAACACTATATCAGCCGGCGTTTGCAGCGGATTGGGAGTAGCTCCCCAACAGATAAGGGATGTTATTGGTATAACCAAAGCTTATTGTACAAGGGTAGGTAGTGGACCGTTTCCTACAGAACTGGATAATGAAACAGGCGAGGAGTTAAGAAAAATTGGAAGTGAATTCGGGGCTACTACCGGAAGGCCACGCCGCTGCGGCTGGATTGACCTGGTAGCACTACGATTTGCCTGCATGATAAATGGCGTTACTAAAATAGTAATGACAAAAGCAGATGTATTGGATTCTTTCAAAGAATTACAGGTTTGTACTGATTATAAAATAAATGGCAAAATGTGCCAGGAAATACCTTTCCAAATGGACAGGCAAAAGCCTGAACCTGTTCTTAAATCTTTTGCAGGCTGGAATACTGACACCAGTGCAGCGAAATCCTTTACCGAATTGCCTGATTCAATGAAAACTTATGTTAGTTTTATAAATGAATATCTCGGTACCGGCATTGAATACATTTCAAACGGGCCTGGCCGGAATCAAATAATTAAAGTAAATTAACCGTAATATTATTAATCAAAAAAAATAGATTAAAAATTTGGCGGATTAAAAACTTCGCTGAAATTTTACATACTAATCCTGTAAGACTATGGCTTCAAAACCAATAAAAGAAAAAAAAGTAACCGGTAATACAAATGCAGCTTCTGAAAAGGAGTCTGCAAAAAAAGCATCTCCAAAATCTACGAAAAAAGAAGAAGATAATGACGATGATCTTGAAGATGATGAAATTGAAATTGCTCCTGTTGCCAAAAAAGGTGGAAAAGCTACTGCTTCTGGAAAAAAATCGAAAGAGGAAGATGATGATGACGCTGATGTAGCTGATGAACCAGATGAATGGGAGAAACCTGTAGAGGAAGAAGAATGGGATCCTGATTTTGAAGAGTTTGATGTACCCAAATCAAAAGGAAAGAAAACGGTTGTTGGTGGAAAAAAACCAGCAGATGATGACGAAGAATTTAAAGTAGATGATGAATTCAAAGATTTGTTTAACGATAAAGACTTTGATGACGATGAGGATGATGATTATTAAAACTCTCCCGTTACATTAGTTTACCGGAATTTTTTAAAATATATTTTGAATAAAACATCCTTAACTAACTATATTTTTAGCAACAGCGATTTTAAGGAAATGAAACAAAAAGTGTTGAGCTGGGTAAAACAGTTCGACACTTTTTGTTTTTTAGACAATCATCAATACCAGATAGAACCACATACAGAGGAATGTTTGCTGGCAGCGGGTATAAAAAGGCAAGTGAAAGCTGATGCCGGAAACGCAATAAAGAAATTGCAGAAATTTATTGAAGAAACTAATTATAGAGGAGACCAGGATAAGGTATCTTTCCGCAGCAAAGCACACAATGAACCCTGGTTATTTGGCCATCTGTGCTATGATCTTAAAAATGAAACAGAGGGTTTTACTACTTCTAAAAAATCAGGCATTCAATTTCCCGATCTTTTTTTCTTTGAGCCTGAAATAGTCATAAGGTTAGCCAGGAAGGAAATGGTGATTGAAGCAGACGATCCTCATAAAATTTTTCAAGACATACAGCATATAACTGCTATAGAATCATCAATGAATGCAGCAGCATTACCACCCAAAATTCAAAATAGAATTTCGAAAGAAGAATATATAAACACCATTAAAAAATTACAGGAGCATATCCTTCGTGGCGATTGTTATGAAATTAATTATAGCCAGGAATTTTTTGCAGAAAATACAAGTATCGATCCTATAACTATTTATAAGAGATTAAGTACGGTTTCACCAAACCCTTTTTCAGCATTGTACAAAATGAATAACCAGTGGCTTATTTGTGCAAGCCCTGAACGATTTCTTAAAAAACAAGGAAATAAAATTTTATCGCAGCCAATAAAAGGTACAGCTAAAAGAATTATTAATGATAAGGAAAAAGATGAACTGAGCAGGCATGAATTATTGAATAGTGCCAAAGACCGTTCAGAAAATGTAATGGTAGTGGACCTGGTTAGGAATGATTTGTCAAAAGTATGCAAGGAAGGAACTGTTCGGGTGGATGAGTTGTATGGTATTTATTCTTTCCCGCAGGTTCACCAGATGATTTCAACAGTAAGTGGTGAATTAAAAGAAGAAGCATGTTTTACAGATATTCTGAAAGCTACTTTTCCAATGGGTTCCATGACAGGGGCTCCAAAAAATAAAGTGATGCAGCTGATAGAAAAATATGAGCAAACAAAACGTGGAATTTTCTCCGGGGCGGTTGGTTATTTTTCTCCCGATGGAGATTTTGATTTCAATGTGGTTATCCGAAGTATTATGTATAATGCTGATACCTCTTACCTTTCTTTTCAAACAGGATCTGCCATTACTTTCTACAGCGATCCGGAAAAAGAATGGGAAGAATGTTTATTAAAAGCCGAAGCAATAAAAGCGGTGTTGGAAAAATAGTAATAACCTGAATTGGCTTACCGGGTGCCGGTATTGCTATTAACTGATTTTAGCAATAACTGAATACTCTCATCAAGAATCTGATATCTTTTCGCAATAAAAATATTCATCTTTTGTACTGGTAACCGTAACTCATATTCTCCATTAATAGCAATTTGATTATCAAAGTTTGGGTTATAACGAAAGAACGCCGGAATTTCCATGTCAACATACCTCGTAATAATTGCAGAACTAAACCTTCCTTTAATCTTATAAGTTGATGAACTATTCAATTCATCATTGAGAAGGGTTGAATTATTATTGAGCATTAAATCTTTCCGCTCTTTTTTTGTAACGGTAGTAACACCACCTTCACCTTCAAAAATATAATGAGTAGCAATAAATTTTTTTACATGATTCATCGATTCATTGGGTAAATAATATTGTAAAGACCAGAAGTCTTTACTTCCTCCGCTTTTCCTGATTGCTTTATCAACATTACCCGGCCCGCCATTGTAGGCCGCTACTACTAATAACCAGTCGCCATACTTTGCGTATAAATCTGTGAGAAAACTGGCGGCAGCATGTGTACTTTTATAATAATCAAGCCGCTCATCAAAACCTTTTCCCATTCTTAATCCATATTGCCGGGCAGCGGCAGGCATAAATGCCCATGGCCCCACTGCACCAGCCCACGAAATAGCATTATATTTCAGGCCTGATTCAATAACTGCCAGGTATTTCATTTCTTTTGGAATGCCATGCTGTGCAAGTATAATATCCATTAAATTAAAATAGGCGCCACCCCAATCTTTCATTGCCAGCAACCCCCTTTTATTTTTGGCTATATAATTCTGAACAAAACTGACGGCTAACGGATTTATCCTTGCTTTATTAAGTGCATCGCCGGTAACAGCTGTGGCAAATAAATTAATCAGGCCCTGTTTGGGATCAATAACAGGCTGCTTTTTCAGCATAAAACTATCAACTTTAATACCGGCAGTGTCCAGTTCCGGCATAGTAGAATTCAACTGACTGGGCAGTGTATCAATTCTAACAGGTTCCTGATTGCCAGCCCTTGCTCCCGGAATAAATAACAGTATCAGGAAAGTGATAAATAATATGGACTTCAATTGTTGCAAATTCTTCTATTTTTATTTACCCAGCTGCTATGCCGGTAAGTTGAATAAAAATTGAGCCGGATTAATGATGACGATTAAGACTTCATCAGCTGATGAGAAACTTGCAGCAAAGATACTTCATCAAACCGGTTTGCCATGACCTGAAGGCCAAAAGGCATGCCGTTGCTGTGCTTAAATAAGGGTAATGAGATAGCGCAAATACCCACCAGGTTGGCCATTACGGTGTAAATATCAGCGAGATACATGGCTATTGGGTCATTCATTTTTTCACCGGCTTTAAAAGCGGTAACGGGAGAGGTGGGTAGTAATATAAAATCAAAGTTGTTGAAAATCAGCTGTATTTTATCATTTAGCAATTGCCTTACTTTTTGGGCACGGGTAAAATAGGCATCATAATATCCGGCACTTAAAACAAATGTTCCGAGCATAATTCTTCGCTTAACTTCTTTACCAAAACCAGCGGAACGGCTCTGTTTATAAAACTCTGTTAATTCAAGATTTGGGGAAGTCGCCCGGAGGCCATATTTAACTCCATCAAACCTTGAAAGGTTAGAAGAAGCCTCTGCAGTAGTAAGAACATAATAGGCAGGAACAATGTAATCAAGTAAATCAAATTTTACTGCACTCACGTTATGACCATCTTTTTCTAATTCCCCAATTCTTTTTTTTATAGCAGCAGCAATTTCAACATCAAGCCCAGGATGATTCAGTGCTTCCTCAAAATAGGCAAAACGAAATTTTTTATTATTGAGAAGTTGTGAAGAATAGGAAGGCACTTCCTTTGGTGAAACGGTGCTGTCAAACTCATCAGCACCTGCGATTACTTGAAGTACTATAGCTACATCAGCAATTTTAGTCGCAAAAATTCCAATCTGATCAAATGAAGATGCATAAGCTATCAGCCCATAGCGGGATATTCTGCCATACGTTGGTTTAAGCCCTATGATACCACAAAAATCAGCTGGCTGACGGACAGAGCCTCCGGTATCACTTCCCAATGAAACCATGCACAGACCTGCCTGCACAGCCACTGCTGATCCTCCGGACGAACCACCGGGTACTCTTGTTTCGTCCAGTGCATTTAATACCTTGTCATAAGCCGAGTTTTCATTGGTAGAACCCATTGCAAATTCATCACAATTCAAATTTCCAATGATGATAGCCTCTTCTTCGAGCAGCCTTTCGACAGCAGTAGCGGAATAAATGGAAGTAAAGTTTTGCAGAATTTTTGATGCAGCAGAAATTTTATGGCCTTTGTAGCATATTACATCTTTCAAACCTACTATCACCCCATGTAACTTGCCCATTGGCTTACCGTTACTCCTTATCTCGTCTAAATGTTTTGCTTTTTCTATTGCTTCTTTACTATAAACTTCGATGAATGCATTCAGGTGATTAGTGGATTTAATGCGGAGGAGGTAATGTTCAACTGCATCCCGGCAGGTTATACTTCCTTGTTGCAATTGGGCATGATATTGCTCAATGGAGGAATACTCAAACAAAAGCAGGTGCTTTTTTGGGGTTAAATAAAATAAAAAGGCGAGAAATGGAATTAACCGTTAGCCGAATTTTTAATATCGTTGCTACTCTCTTCTATTTCTTTCTTTACATTGGTTTTTGCGTCATTAAACTCACGAACGCCTTTGCCCAATCCACGCATAAGTTCAGGAATTTTTTTTCCTCCAAATAAAAGTAATACGATAACCAGGATAATAACGATCTCGTTTGTTCCAAGCATGCCTAATAAAGTAGGATATGTCATAATCATGAAAAATTAGAGTGTAAAGATAGTAAGTACTTAAAATAAAGGAACAATAATATCAAGTGTTCCTGTTAATAAACGAAAAGCCCCAACTTTTAGTCGGGGCTTTTCAATATATTTTCAAAAATTACTTTGCAGCAGTTTCAACAGCCTGACGTTTTTCACGGATTCTTGCACTCTTACCGCTACGTTTGCGCTGATAGAACAATTTGGCACGACGTACATTACCAGCTTTATTCAGAACGATAGACTCTACATTGGGAGAGTAAAAAGGAAAAATCCTTTCTACACCAATACCGTCAGAAATTTTACGTACGGTGAAACATGCCGTAGCACCTGTACCTTGTTTTTTAATCACATCACCTTTAAAGGACTGAATC
>JBKJXQ010000358.1:0-2756 GCA_046716235.1 Chitinophagaceae bacterium | reverse complement strand
ACTGCGGTAATAGCTTTTTGTAGCCGCTGTTCATACGAGCCGCTTATATCAACCCAGGGAACTGTTTGGTTAAGCATAATATCTTTATAGATACTATATAATTTTTTGCGGCTTTCAATGTCGGGGTATTCCCGAAGCTCATCTGCCACCCAGGGAAGATCAACATTACATAAAAGATACAGGTCGTATTCTCTTTTCACAATTGCATCAAGAATAAACCGGTGGCAATTACCAAAAACAAACTCACTCCACACTTTCATTACATACATATCGGTATCAATAAATAAAGGAAGGTGGCCGCCATTTTCTAACATCGTTACTGATTGGTTTTCCAATGTAACTGTGTATTCTTCTTCTAATGCGAGTTGTCCTTTTGCGATGGTCAGCAAATCTTCATAATCATAATTTTTCCCGTTGGTCAGCAAATACTCTCTTGCAAACTCCGGGCACCAGGTAGTTTCATACTGTTGTGCCAATTCTTCGCAGAGTGTACTCTTACCGGTACTTTCGGGGCCTATGACAACTATTTTTTTAAGCATGGTGTATAGTGGCTCTTTTTTTCCATTCCAATAAACCAAAAACAGCCATTACCAGTAAGACCACATAATATATGCTGGTAAAGACTAATCCTTTTACAAAATACAAAGGAATAGAAGAAATGTTCGTTGCAATCCACCAGTACCAGCTTTCCACTTTTTTTCTTGTCATCAACCACATCCCGGTGAAGGCAGTGGCAGATGCAAAAGCATCAGCCCCGGGAATGGCACCTTTAAAAAAATTTTCTTTCAGATAAACCAACGAAAAATATATAGCAATGTAAAAAAACAGAAAGAACAGCAGCTGGTAAAACCAAAACTGTTTATTACTATAAGTGATATGTAAAACTGTTTCCTGCCGGGTATCTTTTTTCATCCAAAGATACCAGCCGTACAAACTCATAATGGTATAATAAAAATTTACACTGGCTTCCCCGGGAAGATGAAATTTGAAGCTTAAATAAATATAAATAACGGTATTAATCAGCCCTACAGGATAAACAAGTATATTCTCCTTCCGGCTAAACCATACACTGGCAATTCCTGCAAATACAGCAATATATTCCAACAAGGTGGTGGCTTTCATTCCTTCAATAAGCTGCTGATATATTTCCTGCAATGACAAGAGGTGTTTTTTCAAAAATAGGAATACTTAATGCAAAAGTGAGGATTGCACTAGTTGAACAGAATTTCCGAACGATGAAAAGTGCCCTTCGTTGCCTCAGGGTAAACTGGAAAGAGACGATGACCCTTCGACTTTGCTCAGGACAGTACAAAAGCCAGGCTATAAAAAAATTTACATAAAATGTTACGCTGAATAAAACAAAAAATCTTCGAAAAGCGAGGGATGTGAAATGGTGGCCTCCTACTTTATGGGATGTCGGGTGGGGTTATCTTCTTGTATTTCCCCCAGCTCCTCAAATACTTTATGCCCATTGATGTTTGAAACCTTGTTGGTATTTGTTGCCATTGCCCGCCACCCGAACGCCACACTAAAAAATGCAGATGGGGCACCAGTGCATATCCGGTTTTTCCGCTGAGTCCAATTATTTGTCCGGTCTTAACAGTATCACCAACATTTACCAATGCACCATTATGTTGCAGGTGCCAGTAACCGGCTCTTGATCCATCGGCATGCTGTATCACAATATTATTTCCATCCGGGCGGTATTTACTTTTTAATCCGCCTTTCTTTCCATCTTCTTTGGCCCTAACTACTATACCATCCCGGGCTGCAGTAATTTTTGTTCCCCTTTTCATATTAAAATCAAGGGCTGTTCTTTCTTTGTGAGTGAAACGACTGAAATATCCCTGTATCACCCGGAACGTTTTGCCATCTTGATATGGTAAAGCATATACATAGCTTGTATCATCTTTGATAATCCCTTTTTGTAACTGCTTTACTTCTTTGCGCAACGGATTTTTGCTGACTGAACAGCCCGTTAGAAAAAGAACCGAAATAAAAAGAAAGAATTGCGACGCCATAATAATTTTATACAATTATTTTGCCGTAAAAATAAGTTCATCTGAAACACTGTGGCTTCATAATTATTTAATTGTTTGCCAATTAATTTTGGCGTAGCTTCTCTATCCATTTTTAACTTTAAATTTATCATTATGTCAACACAAGAAGCGGTAATGACAACACAGGATGTTGCCAACCGGTTTAATGAACTGGCCCAGACAGGGCAATGGGACAAGGTTCAGGATGAACTGTATGCAGACAATGCCGTAAGTATTGAGCCGGCGCATGCAGCTGCTATGGGTTTGCCAAATGCAGAAGGTATAGAAGCAATTAAGCAAAAAGGCAAAGCTTTTAACGAGATGGTAGAAGAAATGCATGGTGGCTATTCAACTGCACCTGTAATAGGCGGCAATTTTTTTAGCGTTGGTATGGGAATGGATGTAACCATGAAGGGAGTTGGTCGTACCAAGATGGATGAAGTGGCCGTATATGAAGTAAAAGACGGAAAAATTATAAAAGAGCAATTTTTCTTCTAAGTAAATTTCAAAAGGGTTAGTAAGTCCTGTCGTCCTGCGCTTTGAATTTGTCGAAGAGCCCGGGGACGATGGGACTTCCTTATTTTTGGCATCCATAATTGTTATTATGCACAGAAAAATATTGCTGCTCGGCAGTGGCGAACTCGGTAAAGAATTGGTGATTGCGTTAAAACGATTAGGGCAAACAGTAATCGCAGTTGACAGTTATGCTGCTGCACC
>JBKJXQ010000357.1:0-2579 GCA_046716235.1 Chitinophagaceae bacterium | reverse complement strand
GGTTTATTTTTCAAAAGAGGTTTACTCCATCGCCACAGGTCTTTTAATGGAGCCACTGCTCTTGATATTACATAATCAAACTTCCCCGCAGGATCCTGCGGACGGTTTTTTATATCTTCTATTCTGCTGTGTTGTGTGGTTACATTTTTTAATCCAATACTTTCAGCCACCACTTCTACCACTTTTAATTTTTTTGCAATGCTATCTACCAGGTGAAATTTTACCTGTGGAAAAAAAATAGCCAACGGAATTCCAGGAAACCCACCACCGGTGCCCAGGTCTATTATTTCACTGCCATCGGGAAAATCAGCAATGGCAGCTATACTTAATGAATGCAAAACATGTTTTTCATATAAACTATCAATGTCTTTACGGGAGATTACATTGATTTTTTCATTCCATTCTTTATAGATTCCTTCCAGCATTTTTAGTTGCTGAAGTTGGTGTGGAGTAAAATCAGAAAAATATTTTAATAGTATTTCCATAATCAGCAACTTTATCTTCTTCCGACAGAAAGGACGGGGAGGAGATTACCACCCTTTTTTTGGCCTTTTCCATAAGGCAGGGGCAAAGATGATATAATAAAAGAACATCCACATATCCAGCAGCATAAACCAGGGCCACAAGTCCAGTTCACCCATTTTTTTCATGGATTTATACAAAACAAACCCTTGTAATAAAAAACGAACAACAAAAATGGATACTACATACCGCCAGTCGTATGCTATCATAGCGGCTACGAGCAATGGATAAAAAATAAATTGTGTAACAAAATATATACCCAGTAAAAATTTGTGTTTGGGCTTGTAATATTTTGCTGTTGTATAATGTCTTGATTTTTGACGCAGCCATCCACTCCAGGTTGTTTTAGGGATAGAGAGTGTAACGGCATCGGGATCTATTACTACAGCAGTATTATTTTTTGTAGCTGATTTATTAATAAATAAATCATCATCACCACTGGGAATATGATTGATAGAGGAAAAACCTTTGCTGCGGAAGAATAAACTTTTCTTATAAGATAAATTTCTGCCCACACCCATGTATGGAATTCCTGCCAACGCATACGAAAGGTATTGCAAAGCTGTATGAAACGTTTCAAACCGGATTAGCTTATTTAATAAACCTTTGCTTTTATGATACGCACCATAGCCCAAAACAATTTCAATATTTTCAGCATAGCCAGCCTGCATTTTTTGTACCCAATGTTCGCTGGCAGGCACACAATCAGCATCTGTAAGCAGAAGCACTTCATGCTTTGCTTCTCGTATACCGATTGACAATGGATATTTTTTTCCGGAAATATGAACCGCTTCCTGTGTTAGCTCTACCACATTCAGCGATTTAAAGGTTTTCTTTAATTCCTGTAAAATATATTTTGAATCGTCTGCCGAATTATCATTTACGGCCACTACTTCATAAGTGCTGGTATAGGCCTGCACAAGTACTCCTGGCAGGTTGCGGGCCAGGTTTTCATCTTCATCCCTTGCACAAATAATTACTGAAACAGGATGCTGTTGTGTTTTTATTTTTTCCTTCGTTTTGTAAAACGCAATACGACAAAAAAAACAGGTATAATAAAATACCTGGACAGCAGTGGTGACGGCAAAAGAATAAAAAATAATCTCTCCCCAGTTAATTGGTGGCATAGCAGCGAAGGTAGAAAGCAGCAGGCAACAGGCAATAGGCAATACACAAAACCTTTCCACAAGAAACACAGTCCACGTCAATTGCTTATTGTTTAAATTGCGCCGCAATGGCAGCACTAACATTTCAATTAGAACAAACAGATATTTATTCAAAAGCAAGAGTTGGTAAAATAACTACCGATCATGGAGAAATACTGACACCTATCTTCATGCCCGTGGGTACAGTAGGCAGTGTGAAAGCGGTTACTCAACAACAATTATTGCAGGATGTACAGGCACAAATTATTTTGGGCAATACCTATCATTTGTACCTGCGCCCCGGATTGGAAGTATTAGAGAAAGCAGGCGGTCTGCATAAATTCAATGGCTGGCCAAAACCAATTTTAACGGATAGCGGCGGTTACCAGGTTTTTTCATTGGCCGGAACAAGAAAAATAAAAGAAGAGGGAGTAACTTTTCAATCGCATATTGACGGAAGTAAACATTTATTTACACCGGAACGGGTAATGGATATTCAGCGAACGATTGGTGGCGATATCATTATGGCTTTTGATGAATGTCCGCCCGGCGGCAGTGAATATGATTATGCAAATACTTCTATGCAACTTACCCATCGCTGGCTCGACAGATGTTTTACGCAATTCGACGCCACGCAACAAAAATATGGATACACACAAAATCTTTTTCCGATAGTACAGGGCGGTACTTTTAAAGATTTACGGAAACAATCCTGCGAATACATTGCTTCAAAGAATGCGATGGGAAATGCAATTGGTGGATTAAGCGTTGGTGAACCAGAACCGGTGATGTATGAAATCTGTGATTGGTGCTGCGATCATTTGCCAATCAATAAGCCACGATACCTGATCGGTGTAGGTACTCCCTGGAACATTCTGGAATGTATCAGCCTGGGTATAGATATGTTTGATT
>JBKJXQ010000356.1:0-4112 GCA_046716235.1 Chitinophagaceae bacterium | reverse complement strand
GAAGAAACGAAGTTTGGCCTTGATGAAGACGAACTTATCCATGTAATTGAACAGGTTGACAGTTTGGAAATTGCTAATGTCCTTATTTGCGGATTGATGGTAATGTCTTATTTTACCGACGATAAGAAGGTGGTAAGAAATGAATTTCGGTACTTAAAAACAATTTTTGATAAATACACCCAACAGGAGGGAGCAGGCACTAAACTTCAAACTCTATCCATGGGCATGAGTAGTGATTATAGAATTGCCGTGGATGAGGGTAGTAATATGGTGCGAATCGGCAGCCTTTTATTTGGAAAAAGAGGTTAGAATTAGTCCGGAATAATATTCAGGAACTCAATACCGTTAAATTTTCGTAATTTTTGAACTCTAAAATATCAGTAATGCGAACCTTTCTCTTTCTTTCTTTCATCCTAATTTATACTACTGTATGTGCTCAGGAGGAAAAAGATACGGTGTATAAACGGTGCCCAATTTTTATTACAGATACAATAACCTCAAATAATTTCTTTATAGAAGGGATGCCAGCTACCGTTTCGGTAGATAAGTCAAAGGGTAATCTTACAATAACTGTCAGGCAAAAGGAACAGTTTTTTACCATTTTTTTTATGGATAAAAAATTGAAGGAAGGCAAATATGCAATAAAAATAAATCCCGGCCGTAAGGATGTTTTTGCGAAATATTCATTTCGTTCAGGTGACCAGGTTTCTTATGTCAACGTATCAAGCGGTGTAGTAATTGCATCTTATAATGATGAAAAATCTCTGTGGGATCTCAAATTAACTGGTTTGATAGCAAATTTGGTTGGTCGAAGTGTTACTTATTACAAAGCGGCGGCTCATTTGTATTTTAAATAATTGCGTACAGAGTTTCCAAAATGATTGCGGAAAATATCATTTACTATTCTATTATAATTCCCCTTCCTGTTGGCTATTTGTTAATCTTCTTAAGCTGCCTTTGCTTGTCGCAAGGATGACATAATAAGGACCGATTGATGATATAGATTTGTGGTATAATTTAAAACCATTTCACCCCGTATTTCGTTAATCAGGTATAAAAATATTTTACATGAAATCCATATTTTTTTCTTTTATAACAGTGGTAGCATTGTTAACTACAAGTTGTGGAACGGCGCAAACAAAAAATAATAAATATCCCGACCCACCGATGGCAGAACATAGTACATCTTATCCAATGAAACTTACCGATGCACAATGGAAAGCAAAGTTAACTCCTGAACAATATTATATTTTGCGACAGGAAGGGACAGAAAGAGCAGGTACTGGCAAGTATGATCATTTTTATGAAAAGGGAATTTATTATTCTGCAGCAACATTGCAACCATTGTTCAGTTCTGAAACAAAATTTAATTCAGGAACAGGATGGCCAAGTTTTTATGCACCTATTACACAAGATGCCGTAAAGTTGGTAAAAGATGAAAGTTTTGGCAGCGTTCGTATTGCTGTAGTAGACAGCAAAAGCGGATCTCATTTAGGTCATGTATTTGATGATGGTCCTAACCCTACAGGTAAAAGATATTGTATGAATTCGGCAGCATTAATTTTTGTACCCCAAGGTGGAAAGCCACCAGTAAGTTCAAAACCTGAGTAATATTTTAGTACCTCATGCTTTAGAATTCTTTCTTTCTTCTCACAATTTTATTATCATGAAATTTATATTAACTACATTAACCGCTCTTGTACTATTAGTTTCCTGCGGGCAAACACAAACCAATACACCAGGCATTCAGCTGCCTTCTAAACAAAAGCCTCCTGCAAACGAAGCAGTTGCCACCTTTGCCGAAGGTTGTTTTTGGCATGCAGAAATTATTTTTCAAAGTATAGTTGGTGTAAGAGATGCAGTATCTGGTTATGCAGGGGGAACAGATAAGAATCCTAATTATGAAAAAGTAGCTACCGGAGCAACAGGACATACAGAGACGGTACAAATTTATTACGATCCATCTAAAATTTCGTATGAAACCCTGGTGAAAGCTTTGTTTGCCAGTATGGACCCAACACAGTTAAACAGGCAGGGTAATGATGCAGGTACAGAATACAGGTCTGTTGCTTTTTACCGGAATGACAGTGAAAAGAAAATTATTGAGGCCGAGATAAAAAGATTAACTGATGCCAAGGTGTATAAAAAGAATATCGTTACAGAAGTAATTCCGTTCACCAGGTTTTATCCTGCGGAGGCTTATCACCAGGAATATATTTATTATCATCCCGATAATTCCTATGTCAAAAACGTATCTGTTCCGGAATATATGGAATTCAGAAAACATTTTAAAGGAAGCCTTAAGCCCTGAACAAATCAGGGTTAGCTTCCTCTTTGTGAGCCGGTATTGGATTGTTTACTTACAAACCCAGAGGATTTAGGTTTTTGTATAAATTTCGACTCTTGTGGGCCTGCATTGGCAGCTCCTCTCTTATTATCCTTCTTTTTGCCTTTATTATTCTTTTGATTCAGCAATGACATATTGTTATAAATTTAGTTTCACAAATATAATCCTTTAATAATTATCTCCCATTTAGAGGGAAAAAAGGATTTTGTTTTTTTGAAAATATCAGTTTACAAATATCGAAACAGATAATCCTATACAAAGTATGAGCATTATTTATAATCCTGACAATGTATAAAACCTCTTCTACTATTATATAACCGTTTAAAATAGTAACCCTTGCAATACTACTTTATTAAAAAATCGTAACTGATTTTTTTGTAGTTTAAATAATTATCTTTCATTTTAAAATAATAGTATGAGATCATTTATAATTATACTGGGACTTTTGCTTTCCTCATTATTAACTGTGGCACAAAAAACAAATACTGATTCTTTGTACATGCGGGAACGGTATGAAAAATTTGAGTACCAAATACCAATGAGGGATGGTATTAAATTGTTTACGGTAGTTTATATGCCGAAGGACAAGTCTAAAGCTTACCCTGTTCTGATGAACCGGACTTGTTACAATGCCTCTAATTATGCGAACTATCAGACCTTTGGCCATCCATCAAAATACCTGGTGGATGATGGTTATATTCTTGTTTTTCAGGATGTACGGGGTAGATACATGAGCCAGGGCCAATTTAATAATATGACGCCAAATATTCCGGGCAATAATCCCAAAAATAAGAAGGATATTGATGAAAGCTCCGATACATGGGACAGCATTGACTGGATGATTAAAAACCTGAAAGGGAATAATGGCCGTGTGGGCATTTATGGTATTTCTTATCCCGGATTTTATAGTACCGCATCCCTTCCGGATGCACATCCCGCTTTAAAAGCTGTTTCGCCACAAGCCCCGATAGCTGATTTTTTCTTTGATGATTTTCATCACATGGGGGCTTATTTGCAAAGCTACACTGCCGCTTTTGCAGTTTTTGGATATCAGAAAAAAAATGAAACAAAGGAAGATTGGTTTGAAGATGAGCTTATGCGATTTTATAATGTACCTGCAAAAGATGCCTATAATTTTCATTTGAAACTTGGGCCGCTAAAAAATATAACGGAGAAATATCACTATGATAATTTTTTCTGGCAGCAAATTATCGACCATCCCAATTATGATACCTTCTGGCAAAAAAGAAATATTTTACCACACCTGAATAATATAAAACCTGCTGTACTAACAGTAGGTGGCTGGTTTGATGCAGAAGATCTTTATGGACCGTTACATATCTATAAAACAATTGAAAGAACTACACCTGCAGCTAAAAATACTATTGTGATGGGACCATGGGCTCATGGGGGCTGGGCCAGAGAAGCAGGCAAGACTACCCATAACCATATTTATTTTGGTGATAGTATATCTACTTTTTTTCAAAAGCAAATTGAAAGAACTTTTTTTGCTCATTATTTAAAAGATGAAGGAAAAGATGAATTGCCGGAAGCTTATATGTTTGATACGGGAAAAAAAGAATGGGAAAAGTTTGATCAGTGGCCCCCAAAAGAAATACCGCCATTGCAACTTTATTTTGGTGAGAATGGAAGGCTGTCGGTAAATAAACCGCTTGATGAAACTAAATCATTTGAATACACCAGCGATCCGGCCAAACCTGTTCCTTATACTTCGCAAACTGAAGGCTTAACATTTACCCCAAGA
>JBKJXQ010000355.1:0-6153 GCA_046716235.1 Chitinophagaceae bacterium | reverse complement strand
TTAAATCGTTGATTGTAATGCAGTTAAGAAGCCTGCATTTCCTTTATTTTTTCCCTTATCCTGGCTTCAATTTCATTAGCCATTTCAGGATTGTCTACCATTAGTTGTTTTACTGAATCACGGCCCTGGCCTAACTTATCGCCATTGTAGCTGTACCAGCTTCCACTTTTTTGTACAATACCCAGCTCGGTACCCATATCCACTATTTCACCTGTTTTGGAAATACCTTCTCCAAAAATGATGTCGAACTCTGCTGCACGGAATGGTGGTGCCACTTTGTTTTTTACCACTTTTACTTTTACATGGTTACCTATTGCCTCATCACCATCTTTTACCTGTGTCTGGCGACGAATATCTAAACGAACGGATGCATAAAATTTTAATGCATTACCACCGGTAGTTACTTCGGGGTTGCCGAACATAACCCCTATTTTCTCTCTTAATTGGTTGATGAAAATACAAATGGTATTTGTTTTGGAAATAGTAGCAGTGAGTTTACGCAATGCCTGGCTCATCAGCCTTGCATGTAAACCCATCTTACTGTCACCCATTTCGCCTTCCAGTTCACTTTTAGGAACCAATGCCGCAACAGAATCAATAACCACAACATCCAATGCACCGGAAAGAATCAGACGATCAGCAATTTCCAAAGCTTGTTCGCCATAATCGGGTTGAGATATTAAAAGATTGTCAACATCAACACCGAGTTTTTTTGCATAAGCACTATCGAAAGCATGTTCTGCATCTATAAAAGCACACATGCCGCCTTTCTTTTGTGCTTCAGCTATCACATGGATGGCCAGTGTTGTTTTACCAGAAGATTCCGGACCATATATTTCTACTACCCTTCCTCTTGGCAAACCGCCAATGCCAAGGGCTACATCCAACCCGATGGAACCGGTAGAAATAACTTCCTGCATCATTTCTCCTTTATCCCCCATCATCATCACACTTCCTTTGCCGTAGTCTTTCTCAATCTTATCCATCGTAAGCTTGAGGGCCTTAAATTTTTCACTATTTACGTTTGATGTGTCTGTTGTTTTTTCTGATTTTGCCATGACTTAAGTTTTAATTTTTCGTATTGTAAGCTAAGATTTTTTAGCCAGTTTCAAAACTAAATGATTTAGTATTTAAAAACTAATAATTTGGGGATTATTTTTTGGGAGACCTTAAAAATTAGGTAAAGTCCAGGCTTGAAAAAATCAGGGTATTAATTTTTATTAAAGCTAATCAGGAAATTGGTACCCTCTCCTACATTACTGTCAACGTGCATATTGGCCTTGTGAGATTGGATAATAGAATAAGAAGCTGTAAGGCCTAAGCCCATCCCATTCTTTTTTAATGTAAAAAAAGGGTCGAATAATTTTGAGAGATATTCTTTAGGTATTCCCTGCCCATTATCTTTAATGGAAATTTTATAGAGATCTGCCGAAGCCTCCAGCAAGATAGACAGGTTGCCTTTATTAACCTCCATCGCTTCTATAGCATTAATCAGAATATTGGTAAATGCCATTATTAATTTATTCTTATCAACACACACTACCAAAGGAGATGAAGGATAATTTTTTTCTAACTTTATTTTATTTAATTTAATTCTGTCTGATGCATTAGCAATGCTCTCATCCATAATTTCCTGCAAGCTATATTTTTCCAAGATGAGTTCTGAAGGGTTGGCAAGGTTTAGTAGTTCTGAAATGATCTGATTAATACGCAACGAGTTTCGTTTAATAATACCTAAAAAATCTTTTTGTGATTCATCTTCATTTACAGGCATCAGGTGCTCTACAGATAAAATAATATTATTTAAAGGGTTTCTGATCTCGTGGGCCAACATCCGTATCAATCTTTCATTGGCTGCCAGCTTTTCTGTCTGAAGAGTACTGAGTTCCGCTTTTTTGATATTAGTGATATCATGAATAATACCGTGAACGACCGGCGTATCATCCGCATTTCGTTGAACATAGAGGGATAATAAACAATTTTTTATTTCTTTATCATCACCCTGCACTATTATTTCAAGGTCATCAATATTACCAGCCGTTTTGATAAGATTACGGATCCTGGCTTTTTGCACTTCATCCGGGATAAAACTATATAAGTTCAGATTGGAAAGATGGCCATTTTTTGAATTCAGCAATAAATGAGCAGAGTGATTTACTTCTGTAAAAACAAGTTCTGTATCAGCTATAAACACTGCATCTTTAGAGCTTTCAAAAAGATTCCGGTATTTGGTTTCCCTGGCTTTTAATTCTTCGAGAAAAGTTGTTCTTTCCAGGGCATAACGTATACATCGTTCCAGTTTCTCTGTATTTAATTCGGATTTTACCAGGTAATCCATGGCACCAGATTCCATGGCACTTATATCTATTGCTTTACTTCCAAAGCCTGTTAGTAAAACAATAGGACGGTCAAATTTGATTTCTGCGGCTTCTTTTAGTAAATCAAGGCCGGTGTTATTGCCCAGAAAATAATCCACAAAGTAGAGATGGTATGATTTTGAACGGATATGATGGATTGCTGAGTCATAATCCTTAACCCAATCAATAATAAATTGCTTTCCATCAATATTCCTGATAAAATCGCTGATTAGAAAAAAATCGTCTTCATCATCATCAATGATGGCAATTCTTATTTCTTCGCCGTTTATCATATTAGTTGGTTTTGTGCTTGCAATATTAAACGCTGAATGTGTCACCAGGATTTTTGTTTGATACAAATTTTGATTAATTAGTTTTAGTAACAAAAAAAGAACCTAATTTAGTTTTTTGATTATTTTTTATAATTTTTTTGATTGCCTTTATTTTTAAAGAGGGTTAATATCATTAACACAAATACTAAATAATTATACAGAACGTTTCTGATTGGTATAATACTTTAGGTTTAGTGTTTTTAAGACCAATCCTTATATCCATCCAAAATGAAACAAAAAATTCTCATAGTAGATGATGAGACAGATTTCTGTCTTATTATGAAAAACTTTTTCTCAAAAAAGGGGTATGATGTTTCCCTTGCTTACACATTAAAAGAAGGAATGAGAATTTTAAAAGAATTCCGTCCTAATATTTTATTTCTGGACAATAATCTTCCTGATGGACAGGGGTGGGATTCACTCCATGAAATTGTAGAAATAGTTCCCCAAATAAGGGCATATCTTGTAAGTGCTCATAGAAATAAATCCACATTTACTGGCGGGGATGATAATATTTTAATCTGGGAAAAACCTATATCTATAAGTACACTAAACACAGTTTTCAAATTTGGCTGCCGATTTTAAACCAGGCAAATGGAAAGCATATAACGGGCAATTTTTTCCAATCCCATAATATTGGAAGGTTTAATAACATAATCCACAGCCCCCAGTTCAAGGCAAATTTTTTTGAATTTATTTGAATCAGATGTACTCCATACAATTTTGGGAATATCCTTATATCGTTCACTAGTTCCAATTTCCTTCAAATTATCTGCACCATTGAGTTCCGGCTTATTATAATCCAAAACAATCAGGCAGGGCAGTTGATCGTCATTTAATTTTTCCAACGCAGAAAGTACCTCTTTCCCGCTATTAACAAAGAAGAGAATAAATGAATTATCTATATCAGAAAATACTTCTTTAAGCATTTCCTGATCGTCCGGATCGTCTTCACCCAGAAGAATAAATTTAGTCGGCAAAGGCCCTTCTAATATTACTTTTTGTGGCACAATTTTTACTGCTTTTTTTAGTGGATATATGAAGATAATAATTTCTCAATTGCTTTAAAGTAGCAATATGGGAGTTTTGTGTATTCTATCCTATATTTATTTTATAAATATTTTTCCTCCTATACCTGCTAACAAATCTAACTTATATAGATGAAGAAAAAACTAAAACCAACTGCCGGCACAGCACCCTCTATCGCTGTTCTGAAGAATTTGTCTGTTCCATCTGTTACTCTCAAAAAAAAGAACGGGCAAGCAAAGACAAATGGAAAACTTTCTTCTAATGGAAAGGCCTCAACAAATGGAAAATCCTCAGGGCTCTACAACCTTAATGTAGAATATGCTGGAGAATTGGACAGCCGGGAATTGCTGCAGGTATTGTCCGAAGTAAAAGAAGGAAATTTTGCAGTGCGTTTGCCGGAAGATAAAATCGGGTTGAGCGGAAAGATATGTGATACCCTCAACCAGATAATCTCGTTGAACGAAATGCTGATGGATGAATTGACACAGGCGAGAAATACCATCGGTAAAAAAGGTCACCTGAATCACCGGGTATCATTACCCCGGCATGCCAAAGGATCTTGGGCATCAGGTGTGGATTCCATCAATACACTTATATCGGATCTGGTTCACCCAACAATTGAGATTGCACACGTAATCAGTTCGGTGGCTAAAGGAAATCTTTCTCAGGAAATGCCCTTGAAAATTGGCGACCACGTTTTGCAGGGTGAGTTTGCCAAGATCGCTGCTGAGGTGAATGACATGGTGAAGCAGCTTAACCTGTTTTCAATGGAGGTGACCCGTGTGGCAAGAGAAGTAGGTTCAGAAGGTAAACTCGGTGGACAGGCCAAAGTAAAAGGTGTGGCCGGTGTATGGAAAGATCTTACCGATTCAGTAAATCAAATGGCGGGTAATCTTACCGCACAGGTAAGAAACATTGCGGAAGTAACTACGGCCGTGGCAAAGGGTGACCTGCGTAAAAAAATTACGGTGGATGTGCAGGGTGAGATCCTTGAATTGAAAAATACTATCAATACGATGGTGGATCAGCTAAACTCATTTTCTTCCGAGGTTACCCGTGTTGCCAGAGAGGTAGGTACTGAAGGTAAACTCGGAGGACAAGCAGAGGTAAAAGGAATCGGGGGTACCTGGAAAGATCTTACCGACTCCGTAAACCAGATGGCTTCTAACTTAACAGGCCAGGTAAGAAATATTGCTGAGGTAACAACAGCGGTAGCAAGAGGCGACTTATCAAGGAAGATAACGGTGGATGTAAAAGGTGAGATACTGGAATTGAAAAATACTATCAATACCATGGTGGATCAGCTGAACTCCTTCTCTGCCGAGGTAACCCGTGTGGCAAGAGAAGTTGGTAGTGAAGGTAAACTTGGTGGACAGGCAACTGTAAAAGGAATTGGTGGTGTATGGAAAGACCTTACCGATTCGGTAAACCAGATGGGATCAAACCTCACTGCACAGGTAAGAAATATTGCCGAGGTAACAACAGCGGTGGCTAAAGGTGACCTGTCAAGAAAAATTACCGTGGATGTAAAAGGAGAAATTCTGGAATTAAAAGATACCATCAATACGATGGTGGATCAGCTAAACTCCTTTGCATCGGAAGTAACCCGTGTGGCATTGGAAGTTGGTACCGAAGGAAAACTCGGTGGCCAGGCAAAAGTGCAGGATGTGGGAGGTACCTGGAAAGACCTGACAGAGTCAGTAAACCAGATGGCATCCAATCTTACAGCACAGGTGCGGAACATCGCTGATGTAACAACGGCTGTGGCAAATGGTGACCTTTCTAAAAAAATTACCGTAAACGTTGCGGGAGAAATATTGGAATTAAAAAATACCATCAATACGATGGTGGATCAGTTGAACTCGTTTGCATCGGAAGTAACCCGTGTGGCACTAGAAGTAGGTACAGAGGGAAAATTGGGTGGCCAGGCAAAAGTACAAGGTGTGGGTGGTACATGGAAAGACTTAACGGATTCAGTAAATCAAATGGGATCCAACCTAACCGCACAGGTAAGAAATATTGCAGAGGGAACCACAGCGGTGGCGAAAGGTGATCTGTCAAGAAAAATGACGGTGGATGTAAAAGGAGAAATTCTTGAATTGAAAAATACGATCAACACATTGGTGGATCAGTTGAACTCTTTTGGTTCGGAAGTATTTCGTGTTGCAAGGGAAGTGGGTAGTGAAGGTAAATTGGGTGGACAAGCAGATGTACGCTGTGTGTAAGGTCTTTGGAAAGATTTGACTGATTCCGTAAATAAAATGGCATCGAATCTTACCTCACAGGTAAGAAATATTGCAGAGGTAACTACGGCGGTAGCCAATGGTGACTTATCAAGAAAAATTGAAGTGGATGTTAAAGGTGAGATATTGGAGTTGAAGAATACGATCAACACGATGGTGGAACAGCTCCGTTCTTTTGCATCGGAAGTAACC
>JBKJXQ010000354.1:0-2663 GCA_046716235.1 Chitinophagaceae bacterium | reverse complement strand
AGGATGAAGTGATGGCACTGGCAGCATTGATGACCTACAAATGTGCTATTGTAAACGTTCCGTTTGGTGGTGGTAAAGGTGGTATCAGAATAAATCCAAAAAAATATTCTACTTATGAACTGGAAATAATTACCCGTCGCTATACAGCAGAGTTAATCAAGAAAAATTTTATTGGCCCGGGTACAGATGTACCTGCACCTGACTATGGAACCGGCGAAAGAGAAATGGCCTGGATACTGGATACTTATACAGCGATGCACCCCGGCGAAATAGATGCGGCTGGTTGTGTAACCGGCAAACCTATAACACAAGGAGGTGTTCGTGGCCGCCGTGAAGCAACAGGGCTTGGTGTATTTTTTGGACTTCGTGAAGTATGTAATATGCCCGATGCAATGGAAAAGCTTGGATTAACCATCGGTGTGGAAGGCAAAAGAATTGCGGTACAAGGCTTGGGTAATGTGGGGTACCATACCGCTAAATTTTTTCAGGATGCGGGTGCAATAATAGTTGGGCTGTCAGAACATGATGGTGCTATTTGGAGTGAAAAGGGATTAGATGTGGATGGTGTATTTAATCACCGTAAACAAGGGTCGATATTAAACTATCCTGGTGCACAAAATTTTGAGTATAATAATGACATGCTGGAGATGGATTGTGATATACTTATACCAGCAGCATTAGAAAATGTAATTGACGGAGAAAATGCACCAAGAATAAAAGCAAAAATTATTGGCGAAGCCGCCAATGGTCCGTTAACACCGGAAGCTGATGAAATATTCAGTAATAAAGGTGTGCTGGTGGTACCTGATATGTACCTGAATGCAGGTGGTGTTACCGTTTCCTATTTTGAATGGTTGAAAAACCTGAGCCATGTACGCTACGGAAGATTAGAGAAAAGATTTACGGAAAACCTGAACTCTCATATACTCGGTCAGATGGAGGAACTAAGTGGCAAAAAAGTAAAAACAAGTGAACGGGAATTTATTATGCATGGACCTGATGAAGTTGATCTTGTATATAGTGGTTTGGAAGAAACGATGATAACGGCCACCCATGAAATTATGAATGCCTGGAAAGCAAATCCTGAAATACCGGATATGCGTACAGCTGCTTATGTAGTTGCTATTAACAAAGTAGGTACCAGCTATGCAGAATTGGGAATATTTCCTTAATGAAAAAGCATTAAAAAAGCTAAAGCGAGTTGCTTAAATATTCAGCATCCCATTTGCCAATGCAAGTGGGATTTTTTTATTGAGTAACCCGGTATTTAATAGCCGGGCTAAATGTATAATACCAATTGGACATTAAAATAACACTGTCACCCTGAGTTTATCGAAGGGTGATTATTAGGCTTCGATAAACTCCGCCTGACATTTATCCATAGATGTACGCTTAATGTAATTGGTATAAGAAAGGTTCGTACTTTAGAATATTGAATAAACTTTGTAATAAAATGATAAAATTAATTGGCATTCCTTATGATGGTAACTCATCTTTTTTAAAAGGCCCCTCCATGGCTCCGGAAAGAATCCGGTTGATGGATAAAGAAGGATCAGCCAACCGTTTTTCAGAATCCGGGATAGAAGTGATTGCAGGTAAGAATTATGAAGATATGGGTGACATCAACTTTACTACTACCAATCCTGAACAAGCTTTTAATTCTATCAGAGAAAGTATTACCCGGCAGCTTGCCGGCAATAACAAAGTAGTAAGCATAGGTGGCGATCATTCTGTAACCTGGCCGATAGTAGATGGCTACACAGAAAAATTTTCCAACCTCAATATCCTTCATTTAGATGCCCATGCAGATCTCTATGAAAATTTTGATAATAATCCCTACTCACATGCATCGCCCATGGCAAGAATATTGGAAACGGGTAAAATAGCTTCTATTACATCTGTTGGGATAAGAACATTGAATAGTCATCAGCGGGAGCAGGCAAAAAAATATAAAGTGAACATGATTGAAATGAAAGACTTTACTATTGATTTTATTACCGGACTGAAAGGTCCTTTATACATTTCGTTAGATATAGATGTATTAGACCCTGCATTTGCCCCAGGTATTTCTCATCATGAGCCCGGAGGAATTTCCACCCGTCAATTACTGCAAATTATTCAATCAATAAATGTTGAAATAGTCGGTGCCGACATTGTAGAATATAATCCATTCAGAGATGTAAATAATATGATAGCAATGGTGGCATACAAATTATTTAAAGAATTAATTGTCAAAATGATTGAATAGCTACCTCTGTAAATAAGTGGAATAAACAACTTATTCACTATCCATTTTACGACCAATAAAATATCCTGCCACAGCACCGGCCAATAACGAAATGGCTATCCAAACAATATTGGCCCCGGCGGCAAAATAGCTTATGGCAAAGCCAGTAGCAGCTCCGATGAAAGTAAAAAGAGTGGTGAGTTTTCCCTTTCGGACAGAAGAAGAGCCAGCACTTTCATGATCATGTTTAAATTGACGAAGCTGCTCTTTATGTTTCTTTCGATGATGAGACCTGGGCATTTTTTATTGTATATACCAAATCAACAGCATAAATATATAAATGTATCCCGGGTGTATGTTATGGCGAATACCCTGATCAAATTTCGAAAAAAGATTAATCCCTTCCCAAAACACTTTTATTTCCAATCTGGAATTT
>JBKJXQ010000353.1:0-2668 GCA_046716235.1 Chitinophagaceae bacterium | reverse complement strand
ATTAGATATTGCATCCAAGCTCTGATGGGATCAATAAGTATATTAATACTCAAGGATGCTAACTACGACAAAGTAAAAATTACCAGATCCAAACTGATTAATGTATTTACAGTTCCGGGAACAGCTTTACTTCATTAAAAATCAAGGCATTCCTTTATAATTTTCTTCCACTCCGGTGAGTTTAGTTTTTCCTTTGTAAGATTACCTGCATCTGCCGGGTTAGGATATTTTGATTCAACCTTCGACATCATACATTCACAATAAGTATTTGCTTTTTCCTCCCCCATTGCATCTTTGGCAGAACCAATACAGTTGGATAAAAATTCTGCATGATCTTTAGAAGACCACGACCCTACACTTAAACAATTTTTGATATCTTTTTTCCATTCAGGACTTTCCATATCCTGTTCGGTAATTTTAGCAGCTTCTTCAATAGTTGGATATTTAGCTTCTACTTTAAACTGCATGCAATAGCAATAACTCCGGGCCGAGTCTTCACTCATACCAGCTTTTGCACTTTTAATACACTCAGTAATAAATGCAGAACGTTCCCCGGAAGGCCAGCCCTTTTTTTCGCCGTCCTTTTGAGCAAATATCTTTACCGACAGGAATAAAAAAATAACCGGGGTAAATAATAATAATTTTTTCATGCTGTAAAATACAAAAGGTTGTTTAGATTATCCGGGATATTCAATCAAAAAATATTCTTTAAATATGCAGTATCCTTAATTAATTATTTACCAGTTTCAGTGATCCTTCGCTATACCGGGCACCAATCAAAGGAAATTGTTTAACCACTGCTTCAATTTTTTCCAAATCTGATTTATTTAATACTAAATCTACCGCCGCTGCATTCTGTATTAAATATTGCTGTTGCTTAGTACCCGGTATTGGGATAATATCTTCTCCCTGTGCCATCACCCAGGCTAATGCGAGTTGAGCCGGGGTACAATTTCTTTCAGCAGCCAGTTGTGCAAATGCATGTACTAACAGCTGATTATTTTGCCAGTTTTTTTCATTAGTAAACCGTGGTAAGGTTCTGCGAAAATCATCTGCTGCCAATTGAGTGGTATCTGTTACGGTTGCAGTAATCAATCCTCTTGCCAGTGGGCTATAGGGAACCAATGTAATTCCCAGTTCACGGATGGTAGCTAGTATTTCCCCTTCTACATCTCTTGTCAGCAATGAATATTCACTTTGCAAAGCCGCAACAGGATGCACGGCATGTGCCCTGCGAATAGATTGTGCTGATGCTTCAGATAATCCGATATAGCGGATCTTCCCTTCTTTTACCAAATCAGCCATTGCACCTACCATATCCTCCACCGGTACTTTTGGATCTATCCTATGTGCATAGTATAAGTCAATGGTATCAATCTTCAACCTTTGTAAACTTTTCTCTACGGCTATTTTTATATAAGCCGGCGACCCATCAAAATAAGTAGCTGGTGTACCAGCAAAATTAGAAGTGCTTCCTTCGGTTTGCCGGAACCCGAATTTCGTAGCAATAAATATTTTATTCCGGTTAGGCACCAGTACTTTCGATATTAATTCTTCATTGTGCCCGTATCCATACATATCGGCAGTATCCCAGAAATTAATTCCCAGTTCCAATGCCTTTTCCAGTGTTGCTATAGACTCCTCATCATTACGGGGGCCGTAAGCAAAGCTCATCCCCATACAGCCTAAACCAATAGCTGATAATTTTTCTCCCGTCGTACCCAGGTTTTTATATTTCATTATTCATGCCTTTATAAAAATAAAGTTACCAAGTAATAACTGTTGTATATAATTTTCTGTTCATGATTTTTATTACAGAAAGCAATTTATTATGATGCCCAAAAAACCATGAAGTAAAAATTTCCCGACTTCAATAATAATCTGTAAATAAATATACCTGTAATCCAGCTTCAATAATTGGTGCTTACACCAGTTTTTAAAGAAAATGAGTTAACATTGAGTAAAATTGTTTGATTCAAGCCCAATCAATTTTGACATTCAACCAACACTTTCACTAAAACCATCAACAAATGAAAAAAATAATTTTACATTTTTTTCTTCTCTCCTTCGTTAGCAACATTGAAGCACAAACCTGTAGCGGCCTTGGTAGTATTAACTTCCAAAAATGGAATAATATTACCGGAGGTGCGGTAAGTAACCTTACTTCCAGTCCGAATTATCCCAACAATCCATCATCATCCGGAACCTTAACATCGTTTGAAATACCCACTAACGCTGGTAATAATTATGGTATGAAAGTTTATGGATATATATGTCCTCCGGCAACCGGCAACTATATATTCTGGATTGCCAGCGACCAGAGTGCAGAACTTTGGTTAAGTTCAACTTCAAGCTCCGCCAATAAAATACGTATCGCTTATAATACATCCGGCCATTACCCGGTATAAATTAAATAACGACGGATTAACAATTATATCTGATACGATTAATTATTTCAAAGGATTGGGCCGTTTTCGTGATGTTGTTATATCACCCGATGGTTTAAAAATTTATGTTGCCTGCGATTCCAGTGGTTCCACTTCCGGACCAACGGGTAATGTTACCACTACACCTGCTAATCCCGGCAGTATTCTGGAGTTTACCTATGTACCCGGCACGGGTGGCCGCAAATATATTACAGATGTAAAAGAGCAACGATTACCACCAA
>JBKJXQ010000352.1:0-6437 GCA_046716235.1 Chitinophagaceae bacterium | reverse complement strand
CACTCTCAATCACACGGTACAGCGTATTACATTTGCTTTTGATGGTATGGGACAAAAAAGAACTTTCGATTCTAATGTAGAAAAAGATCTGAACGGACAATTTGGTAAACCTATTAAAGATTTGCTGGCGAAAAAATATGACATCATTATCGATCCTACTGGTAAAACATTAATGACCATTCCAGAAAAAATACAACTTGCTCAAACAGATAGCCGGCTGGCCATCGTAACTACTATGCTGAAAGATGTACTTGATATAGTACAACCTCCACAAAAAGGTAAAGGTAGTTTCTTCAAAGTATTACCTGAGACTGAAACCGGTAAAGAAGAAACATGGACAGAATCAATTATCAATGAAAATGGCAAGTTTGATGCGGCGTATACAATTTCAGCTATTACAGATTCCATTATCGTGGTAGATTTTGTAGCCACGTCTCTCACCATTTCCAAAGCAGAAATGATGGGAAGTGAAACTACCACCACAATGACAAATAAATCAACAGGTAAAATAATTCTGGACCGTGCCACGGGTATTATGAAAGAAAAAACAATAACTACTAATTCAAATGGAAACACGGAAGCCTCCTTTGGCACCCTGCCGGTTACTTCTAATACAACAACAATAATTACGGTGAAACAAATACAATAAGTAAAAAGAAAAGCTGCCTTTTACAGCAGCTTTTCCCAAAATTCGAATCATCTTGAAATCTACTTTATACAATAAAAGGATCCACAATTGCAAGCACTTGTGCCATCGTTAATGGCTCATCAAATGCTTCAGATGCATCAGTAGCAGATACTGCTGATCCATTAATCCCGGTAATGGCTATAGTAGCCTGTGTAGTTAATTCTTCACCATCATAGCTGGCCTGCACTGCTGCACTACCAATTCCACTTTGGTTAAGAGTTATCCACGGCTTTACATCTACTCCAGCAGGTACGAGACCTCCGTTTGCTTTACGTATCATTCTAACTTTTGCAGCATGTCTCGCCTCTACACTATGAATATTGAGTGCAGCCTCTAGTACAGCATTATTTGCCATAAGCATCGGCTCATAAGCTTGTCCTTTATATGCTCTTACACCCGTATCTTCAAAAGTTTGAGCTACTGCCAGAAATAATGGATAGTTAGTAAACACTCCCATAAATGGACCAGTACCAGTACCATTTCCGGCACTAAAGTCGAAAGTTGGTTTTGCTACAGCGGTTCCACTTAATGAACTTATCGCTGCTTTTAAGAAATTAACGTGGGCCGTTTCATGTGCACCGATCGTGTTAAAAGTTGGTTTATCTGCGGCAGGTATTAAACCAGGTGCTGCATTTCCAAGTACATAGAATTCATTTTCCAGGTATTCCAATGCTAATGCATAATTTAAAATAACTGTAATACTTGCACCAGTCTGGCCATATGCTTTCTTAAACATTCCTCCCAATGCAAAAGGTACAGCGGCTAAAGCAAGTTTACCTGCAATACCTGCAAATTCTTTCATCGCACTGCGACGGGTGTCCAGCCGGTTGTAAACCTCTGGGTCTACTTTTTCAATTTCGTTGAAAATATGTTTTACGTTCATATAATTTAGATTTAAGAGGTTGGTAAATTATTTGCAGAAATTTTTGTCGTTAAATAAGTATTAGCGATAACCAATACTTCCGCAGGAGTCCGGCTCTTATCTAAACCACTAGCATCAATTACAGAACTATCTGCAAAAGTATTTGGAGAGATAATTTCCCTTATGTACGCCGCATGTCTTGCCTCAACGGATACAATTTTACCGGCCAATGTTAAATAAGTTCTTCCTGTTGCGGTTTCGCTAAAGAGTTTACCTGCACCATTATAGGCGGATACTCCTGTATCTTCAAAAGCTTTAGCAGCACCTAATACGCTTGTTCTATCAGCAAAATTAATTGAACTGAAATCCGGTGTCAGATCCTGTATACGGGAAGATCCAATCGCATTTTTGAAAAATTCACGGTGTGCAATTTCATGGTCACGGATATCTGCCAGTAAAGCCATTTCTGCTACTGATCCACCAGAATAAGGACTGGTGAAAATCTTTACATAAAAGGCAGCTTCTAGTTGTTCAAGTGCATAGGCATAATTTAATATACCTACATCTCCACTTCCTAAATCAATTGCATTAGCAATGTTGTTTTTGTCATCTTTGTTGCAGGATGAGCCTACTGCTACCATAGCCATTGCAGCCGCACCACTATACCCAAGAAATTTTCTTCTTGACAAAGCTTTGCTTTCTGAAATAGATGACAACAGCGTTCCCTCTCCAGATGTGATAATCTTGGACATACGCTTTAAATTTTAATGATTAATAAATAAAAAATTCTGTAGTTCGGCTTTGGTATCTACGCAACTATCGTTCCTACAGATTGGACAGATAAAAAAAAGTTTTAAAGCTGCTTATTGAGAAAAAATTTCCCCCTATCATTTGTAAGTAATTGCTTTATATACCCCAATTGTAGAAAAGTTGACAGATAAAATTGTATAGCAATTATATGTAAGCGGGTTTTATTCTAAACAAATAAAAAAAGTGGAAACAAATAAAAATCTATTACTATTGAATAGTAAAAACGTAATATTTCAGGAAAATTTACGTTGCAAAACTTCAACCTGATGATTTAATAAATCTTCAAAAACATCTTTCTTACGGATAATAAATGATTTATCATTCATAAATAATACCTCGGCAGGCTTATATCTTGAATTATAATTAGAGGCCATTTCAAAACCATAAGCTCCTGCATTATAAAAAACAAGGTAATCGCCTTCCTTTATTTCTGTCATGGTTCTGTCTGCTGCAAATGTATCTGTCTCACAAATATTTCCCGTTACGGTATAAATTTTTTCCTGCCCCGTGGGATTAGAAATGTTTTCAATATGATGATAGGCATCATACATCATAGGCCTTATCAGATGATTGAGGCCACTGTTGACGGCAGCAAAAACATTGGTACCGGTATCTTTCAAAACAGTAACCTGCGTAAGCAAATAACCACATTGACTTACCATAAATTTTCCTGGTTCAAACCACAATTGGAATTTTTTATTTCCAACCACCGGGTGTGTGTCAAATGTTTCTTTTATTTTTTGCGCCAGCAAGTTTACATCTGTTTCTTTTTCATCTGGTTTATAGGGCACTTTAAAACCTCCGCCCAAATCAATCACCTCCAGTTCAGGAAAGTGTGGAATCATTTCAAACAATACTTCTATCCCCTTTACAAATACATCCGCATCTTTTATATCACTGCCCGTATGAATATGTAAAGTGCGGATGAATAAATTATTTTGTTTTACTATTTCTTCAATCTTATCTGATTGATTTACCGGAATACCAAACTTGCTTCCTTCATGCCCGGTAGATATTTTCAGATTACCACCAGCCATAATGTTTGGACGTATACGTATTCCAACCGGGTAGCTATGGCCATATTTCCTACCGAATTTTTCCAGGTTAGATAGACTATCAATATTAATATGTACACCGGCGGCCACCGCTTCTTCGATTTCGTCGAAAGCTATACCATTAGAAGTATACAATATCCGTTGCGGCTCAAACCCTGCATGTAATGCCAGCTTTACTTCATTAATAGAACTGCAATCAATATTGCATCCGATTTCTTTTACATACCGGAGTATATTAATATTTGTTAAGGCCTTTGAAGCATAAAAAAATTTTGTATCCAGAATTGAGAATGCCGAAGTAAGCTTTCCGTATTGTTCTTTAATTTTTTCTGCATGATAAACATAAAGCGGTGTTCCAAATTCATCGGCGGCTTGTAGCAGTTGTTCAGTAGATAATTGCACTGGCATTGTTGCGAAGATATTAAAGGAGCACCGTTCAAAACCATATTGCCATTTAAAATAAATGCCATTCCGTTATGGAATGGCATCATAGCTATAAATTTTAATCAGCTAATTTAATTTTCTTCTCCTTCTCCGTGGTCAACGTTTACTATCAATTCACCACTATCAGTTACCAGCAATGCTTCTGTTACTTCTGTTTGATCTGTATTCTCTTCATTTGGGTGCTGGGTGTCTTTCATTACTGTGGGCTCTATCAGTTGCTCAGCCAGCACTTCTTTTATTCTGGGCAATTCATCGGCCGAGTTGATGCCGAAATAATCCATAAAGTTTTTGGATGTTGCATATACTAAGGGATGACCGGGTAGTTTTTCATTTCTACCTGTTATAATAATTAATTCCTTCTCCAGTAATTTCTGCACTGCATAATCGGAACTAACTCCTCGAATGGCTTCAATCTCTCCTTTGGTCACGGGTTGTTTGTAGGCAACAATCGACAATGTTTCCAAGGAAGCAGCCGACAGGCGTTTCAAAAATTTATCGCCATTAAGTTGAGCAATCGTTTTATGATAGTCTTTCTTGGTTAAAAACTGCCAGCCACCGCCACTTTGTTTCATTTCAAAAGGATAAAATTCTGAAGCATATTTTTCAGTAATCCCTTCAATGGCAGCTTCTACCTGGTCTAAAGAAATTTTATCCTCCATAAACCCAAAGGCATTATTGACAAGCTCAGTAATTTCAAGTGTAGGCAAAGGCTTGTCACTCGCAAAAATAAGTGCTTCAATATGTGGTATGAGATTCGTTATTTCCATAAAACCCAAACCCTAAAGGGGCTTTTATTTCACTATAACAGAAAATATTTTCTGTTTGTTTATAAAATAGCTAAAAAATTACTTAAAACAATTAAACGAATGTACAATCAGCAATGTTAGATTGAAAACACAATTATCAACATATTACTATAAAGAAACTGGATAACCGCAATGACTGATAAATCTAAGCTCTTATAAGAAAGACAGGTTTTTACCCTTGTAATGCAGCTGCGCCACTTACAATTTCTGTTAGTTCAGTTGTAATAGCAGCCTGTCTTGCCCGGTTATACGATATTTTCAGTGATCGAAGCATTTCATTCGCATTTTCACTGGCCTTATCCATAGCTGTCATCCTGGCTCCATGCTCGGAAGCATTTGAATCAAGTACTGCTTTATATAATTGTGTGTTCAGGATTTTTGGCATCAGTTCCGCAATCAGCAATTCCTTTGATGGGTCATAAATAAAGTCAGCTTTTGTTGCGCCAATCTTCTTCTCTATTTTTGGAATAGGTAGAAAACGTTCAACTTCAAATTTTTGAGTAGCCGCATTTTTAAACTGGCTGTAGACAATCTCTACCACATCAAATTGTCTTTCTTCAAAAGCTGTCATCGCTGCTTTAGCGGCAGCTTGTACATTTTCAAACGTAAGATTTAGAAAAATATCTTTAAATGTAGCATCTGCCTTGTAATTATTCTTGGCAAAATGCTCATACCCTTTTTTACCTATATTCCAGATAGTTACATTTCCTTTTCTATGCAGGTCGGCATATTTTTCGGCGATAGTAGCTTTGGTCAATTTAATAGTATTGGCATTAAAAGCACCTGCTAAGCCACGATCGCTGGTAATAACGATAAATAATACTTTTTCAACAGGACGTTCTGCCGCTAAGCTCATCCCTGCATCACCTTCACTATTACTCACAATATTGGTCAGCATTTCCTGCAATTTCTGTGCATAGGGACGCATTTGTATAATAGCATCCTGTGCCCTGCGCAGTTTAGCAGCACTCACCATCTTCATAGCTTTGGTAATCTGTTGGGTACTTTGTACTGATTTGATGCGGTTACGAACCTCTTTTAATTGTCCTGCCATAGTTTTTTGAAATTTTCCGTCCGTACATACCGGTATGTTCGGGCGGGCAAAAGTACGGTGTTGGCATTAAAAATCCAGTTGTAATCTCCTAAAAAGGCAAATATTTAAACTATAAAAGAATCTCCTTATTTCTATTGTGTTGGGGAGGGTTATCCACCGCATCCTGCAGCAAAAAATTCCTCTTAATACTGTAAGAAATAGATAGGCGACCCCTTGTTTTAGCCCCTTTTTTAATTGATTTTTCGAATTCTTTTATAAACTCCAGTTGTACAGGGCCATTTACAAGGTTCTCTAATTCTTTCCCGGTTACTATTATTTGTCCATTTTTTACAGTATCCAAACGATTGATACCATTACTGGTAAAAGAAGTATCCGTCAATAAAACCCTTACAATTTCTCCATCTTTTAGCCCATTAAAATCGAACACAAGGTCATTTCTTGAAAATTTATCTGGAATTGGTGCCAGGAAGGAAAAAGGTTGAAAATCGAATTCTTCGGTATATTTTTTTTGATTGCCCGGAAAAAAATCAATCCTATGCTTACCTCCAAATGTTGCTATAGGTTTATATACTTCATAAAAAGTACCGGTCATCCCAGCACTATCTGCAACCAGTTGCTCCCCGTCTAAGAGCACCTTACCCCATTCTTCAATTGCAACAGCATCGCCTTCTATGCCTCCATTTTTGTATTGCAGCATCACCGTAAGATTATCATCGTC
>JBKJXQ010000351.1:0-2900 GCA_046716235.1 Chitinophagaceae bacterium | reverse complement strand
AAAAATGATTTACTACACCGTGTTGAGCTGATCATGAATATAAACAAAAAGCCTGCCTTTTCTTTTAATAAACTGGCGGGGATAGCAGCCGGGCTGCTTTGCCTTATTTCTTTAAATGTATTATTGGCTTTATTTACTCAAAAGAATACCGGTTATTCAGCTCTTTCTTTACCGCAGTTACCATTCAATTCTATTGAAAGTAAAAACAATCTCACTAAACAACAAGATGCTGCGATTAATGAACAACTTTCAGCAATCGAAAACAACGTAGCAAAACTTCAACCGGAAAAAATTGCAAGTGGTGATGTAAATAATCCAGATCCGGCTGTTATGGCAGACTTTGCAAATTTTGAATTGCCTGCTGCCTCACCCGAATTAAAAAAATATCAGGAGCAACAGGTAAAGGAAGCATTGGAAGCATCTAAAAAAGTATTAACAAGCCAGCAATGGAAAGAAGTAGAAAAGAATATTGCTGAAGTGTTTACCCAAAAAGAAAAAGCTGAATTGAAATCAACTTACCAAAAAGAGATAAATAAATTTGACTGGAAACAATGGGAGAATAAACTCCGGGTTGCCTATGATAAAATAGATTGGGATAATGTAAATTATCAGTTATCAAATGCTGTTAACCAGGTAAGAATGGATAGTCTTCAAATGGTTTACAACCAGGCTATCAGTAAATTAGATAAAGTAAAAATGGAATTAATTTTTAATGATATTAAAGGTATTCCTGATACCGATGTAACAATAAAAGAAATTAATCAGAAGAGAAAAGATGCTCAGAAAGCTATAAATAATATCAAAGCTATCCGCAATAAAAAAGTGGTTCACCTGTAACTCCCCTTAATTCACCATTAATAGCACCGTGGACATTTTTCACTGTATTTATTTCCAATAAGAAAGCCAATTAGTATTTCATGTGTACCACGGCTAACCGTGTTTAAAGAAGTGGTGGTAAAATCATACGCATATCCCACATTAAAAGTATTACTGACATTAATACCCGCCATAGCGGCATACCCATCCTTATTACGATAGCTGGCCCCCAACCATAAAAGGTCAAGGTATTGAACTTTCAAATTCAGTTCAGGTTGAAAATCATTTTTAGAGGATCCCTGCACATATTTCAGCATCATTGATGGAGTGAAATTAAATTCTTCCCCTACAAGAAAACGATAACCTGCGGTAAAAAAAAGATGAGGAACCAGGCGGCCTTTCTTTTCATACGCAGCATCGTCAGTAAATGCAATCTTTTGCGGTATCACCTGTTGTGCAGAAAGCCCTATAAAAAAATCTTTTGCATAAAGCCAAAGCCCTGCACCCATATCTGGTCTTATCTGATTTATCTCACCATTGATGACTGATGATGTGGCCGGATCAAACATATCTCCATTACCACTGAAATCAGTTTTTGATTTATCAAGACTAACTCTTGTTATGCCTGCAGAAAAACCTGCGGAAATATTCATGGTGGGGCTTAATCCTAAATGATACGCATAAGTAGCATTCGCAGTTAAGCGGTTAAAGCTGCCGGTTCTGTCATTTATTACAGTAAGCCCGATGCCATGATGAGGTTCTGCTGCTGTATAATTTTCCCAATAATATTTTCCCCTGGGATTTTGTCCCGGCACCTTGAAGGATGTTGATGTTGTTCTGTAATCCTTTTTGCCGATAGGGCTATGTATTGATAAGTAAGAGGTTTTGGGTGCCCCTTTTAATCCTACCCACTGATCACGGGAACTTATTTTTACATCTGTATAATTTTCAATACCACTGAGGGCTGGATTTAAAATATAATTATTCAGTATATACTGAGTATAATGCGGTCTTTGCTGTGCAGCTGCCAGCATTACACTTATTAACCCCATTATAAAAAATAAATTTCTTTTCATTTCTTAACGAATTATATCTACATATCCGGACATGATTTTTCTTCCGTTTTTTGGATTCACCACATAATAGTATGTCCCAATTGGTACAGGCTTACCATTCACTGTTCCATCCCAGGCATTGCCATACCCAACTGATGAAAATATACGCTGGCCATACCGGTTAAAAATCTCCACTGTACTACCCGGATAGGTATCAAGATATTTTATTACCCATGTATCATGTACCCCATCTCCATTGGGGCTGAAAATATTTGGAATCTCAGGCCCTTTCAATACTTTAATAAAAACTTCATCACTTCCAACACAACCACCCCTGCCCGTAACAGTAATGAGGTAGGTAATATCTTCCACTCCTTTAACCACCGGGTTTTTAATTGTATTACTGCTGAGAAAATACATATTGGGTGTCCACAAATAAGTTGGGTTGATAGCAGTAATTATTGGCTGTATAGTATCATTTCCATCTTGCAGTATAAACAGATCGGGACCAGCATTAACAGTTGGATAAGGATTTATAGTAACCTGTTTCGTAAAAGTAGAACTGCGGCAACCAAAGCTGTTAGTTATATAAAGACTTACATCATAAGCATTGGCATTATTATATGTATAAATAAATGACGGTGTCGTTCTTATAGTACCATCACCCATATTCCAGTTCCATTGTGTTGTGGTGCCGTCTGCCGGGTTGCTATTATCTGTAAAGGAAATACTCTGTCCTGTACAAACATCTTGTTTGTCAACAGTAAAAGAACCTGTGGGTTGCGGATGAATAGTGTTTAATACAATAGTAGTATCGTGTACACAACCAGCCCCGGTTTTTACCTGTAAGTTCACATTAAAAGGGCCCGTGCTATAATAAATATGTATTGGATTGCTGCCAGTAGAAGTATTTAATGTTCCACTTGCAGGGTCACCGAAATTCCATAAGTAACTAAATGTTGCCTGTGTACCATCTGCTATGGTGGAAGTATTAGTAAATATTACACTTGCTGATGGCAAACAGGCACT
>JBKJXQ010000350.1:0-2993 GCA_046716235.1 Chitinophagaceae bacterium | reverse complement strand
GGGGCTCCCTCTCCACCACTACCGCCAAGAAAAGAATAAATTAAGTAAATGATTACCCCGATTACACCGCCGCCGGTCGCAATACCACCACCGGAAATTCCACGGCGATCATCCACATTAGAACTTTCTCTCCTTCCTTTCCAAAGCATAATAAATAGTTTTAATTGTTTAAAAATCGACAGCAATATAACTTTTGTATTTCATACAATTGCTATGCCTCTTTTATTAATGGCATCATTTTATATAGATGCCAGATACAATAGGGTTAACTATTTTAAAACGAAATTAAATATGAAAAATGTATTAATATTAATAATGGCTTTTTTTTCAATTAATTGTAGCCCTAAATTATCTCCGGATACTGGCTGGAACCGACAACGATGGGTAGTCGTAGAAATGAAAGGGGTGCCTGTACAGCAAAGTGGAAGCCGCAGAGATGCTTATATAAATTTTGAAGTGGCAGATAAAAAAATTGCAGGGAATGGTGGATGTAATCAAATTACTGGGAATTATATGTTGGATAAAAGTAGTATCCATTTTACAGATATAACGAGTACAAAAATGAGTTGCAACGATATTGAGTTCGAAAATGTTTTTATTTCCATTCTGGGAAGTATCGACCGATACGAAGTAAGAGGAGCTGATTTATTATTGAAAAGAAAGCGGGAGGTTATGCTGGTACTGAGGGCAAATTAAATTTCATTAACAAATAAAGCAGTTAATATGATACAAGATAAAACGATTATACTTTTTACCTACAATGATATATTGGAGGCGAATATAGCGATGGAAAAATTGAAGGAAAATGGAATAGAGTCTTTTCTCAACGATGAAAATGTAATGGGCCTGGATCCTATAGGCGGCGTAGAGTTGAAAATATTTGAAAAAGATAAAGTGGCAGCCAAAAAAATTATTACCGGGTAATAGATATTTTTAGCCCGGTATTTATGATCCGTTAAGTCCGAACTTTGTGAAGGCATAAATTAAATGATCAAATAAATGAATCAAATAAAAAATAAGGTAGCTTATATAACCGGCGGAAGCAAGGGTATTGGATTTGGTATTGCAAAAACATTGCTGGATAATGGCATGAGAGTAGCAATTACCAGCAGAACATTGAATGCGGCCAGGCAGGCTGCTCAATTATTAAGTAAAGATCCTTCCAGAATAATTGCTCTTGAATCAAATGTATGTTCATTGGCCACAGAAATTAAGGCCATTGAGGAGACTATTGCCCATTTTGGGCAATTGGATGTATTGGTTGCAAATGCAGGAGTCGGACATTTTGCAAATATTGAAAACATAACGGAGCAAGAATGGAAAGATACAATTGATACCAACCTCACTGGTGTTTTTAATAGTGTAAAGGCAAGTATAGCAGCGCTGAAGAAATCGAAAGGATATATTATTACTATCGCCAGTCTTGCAGGAGCCAACTTTTTTGAAAATGGTGCTGCTTATAATGCGAGTAAATTTGGTCTTGTTGGTTTTAGTCAGGCAATTATGCTGGATTTACGTAAACATGGTATTAAGGTGACTACGATAATGCCCGGATCAGTTGCAACACATTTTGATAATCATATTCCCAGCGAAGCTGATGCGTGGAAAATACAACCGGAAGATATTGGCCAGATGGTGGCAGACCTTTTAAAAATGAATCCACGAACATTACCCAGTAAAATCGAAGTAAGGCCATCTATTCCGGGAAAATAATATTCATTTTATATTTGATTACCAACGTTATTATTTGAGTTTACTCAATTCAGCGAACAATGCTTTTTGTTGATCTGTAAGGTTAGTGGGCAATTTAATTTCGTAAGTAATATACAAATCACCTTTTTCACCTTCTTTTTTATATACCGGAATACCTTTTCCCTTCAACCTTATTTTAGTACCGGGTTGTGTTTCAGAATTTACTTTCAGTTTTACTTTTCCGGTCAACGTTTCAATAGTTGTTTCTCCCCCCAGCACAGCAGTGTATAAATCAATAGTGGAACTGATAAAAAGATCGTTACCCGAACGTTTAAAAATTGGGTGTAGGGCAATAGAAAAAGTAATGTACAGATCACCCGGCGGGCCACCATTAACACCAGGAGCACCATAGCCTTTTAATTTTATTACCTGCCCGTTTTCAATACCTGCAGGTATCGTTATGCGGATATTTTTTCCATTTACGGTTAGTGTTTGCTGATGGGTTTCCAGCACATCTGTTAAAGTAAGTTTTAATTCTGCATTGTAATCCTGTCCTTTGTATTATGCTTGCTTGCTACGGCCAGTTCCTCCAAACATGGATTCAAAAAAACTTGAAAAATCATGATCATCTTCACCCGAAAATGGTTGCCTCCCTGCCTGCTGTGATCTGCGTTGTGAATGTCGCTGTTGTTCAAACTGGTCAGCATGTTGCCAGTCTTTACCATACTGATCATATTTTTTTCTTTTTTCCGGATCACTTAATACTTCGTTAGCCTCATTTACCTGCTGAAATTTTTTTTGTGCCTCTTTATCATCAGGATTTAAATCCGGATGTAGTTTTCTTGCCAGCTTACGATATACTTTTTTTATTTCTTCCGGCGAAGCATCCTTATTAATTCCTAAAATTTTATAATAATCAATAAAATCCATATCTATATTATTGCTGTATAATAAAGATACCCATTTCTTTATCTACTTTAAATTCTTAACTTTATTGATAGTTTTAAAACTATGATGAAACTAATCACAGCAATTATTTTTTTTCTTCATGTCAGCAGCTCCCATTCCCAGGAACTGGGCCAGGTAACTTTTGCGGGAGGAACTAATATTGCCTATTTTTCTTTTATGGCCGATCAGGGTCTCTTCATAAGAATATCGGAGGATGGTAAAGTGCTTGTATGGGGTATTGAAGTAAGAGCTCTCCGGTCTGATTATTATGCTCCAAAGCTGCAACCCTATATGGGAAGGGTAGACTATTATGGTCCTGAGGCTGATTCAGCTTTCAGGGGAAAAGTAAAAAG
>JBKJXQ010000349.1:0-2539 GCA_046716235.1 Chitinophagaceae bacterium | reverse complement strand
GTATATACCAGATGAAGGTGGGAAATGTAGTTAATAGTTCATTGCTCATAGATTTCCATTCTGAAATTAAATGATTATGAACTATCAACAATGAACGATGATCGTTCTTTATTTATTCTTCCACTCTCTTTAGTTTCAGATTTGTTACCGGGGCCACAATCAACGGAAATTTTTCTACCGTAACATTGGCAGCATCCAAACCAAACCCTTTTTCTTCAGACAAGCTGTGTTCTTTAAGCCAAAAATGAAATTTCATTACTATTCTTTCAAAGAAGGGTAATTCATTATCCTGGCTCAGGTATTTTTCCATTACCATAAACTGGAAGTCACCCACTGTGTTACTGCTGGCAAGGCTTTCATACCGGCTAATGATGTTAACTTCTTTATTGGCCACCAGGTCTTCCACTACTTTTCTAAACATCAGGTTAATTCTAGGCTCTATGCGGAAGCCCAATCTGAAATCTACCCGGATGATATCATTGGGTATTATATGTTCTACTACATACTCACAAGTGTAAGGATCATCAACGGTATCCACATGTACAAACCAATAAATATCGGCCCGTTTTGGTTTTCTATTCAGAATCGAATAAATGATTTTATGCTCAATCTCTTTAGGATTGTTGGCACTGGTCATGTACACCAGATGTGTAGCATATTTTGGTACAGATTTGTCATTGCTCAGTTCCTGAATCTTTGGAACATAATGCTCCATCCTTACAAACTCTACGTAACGGTTCTTTATTTTTCTTGCCCTGAACCAAACATACATTACCATAAAAAGAAGACCACCCACAATCAACGTTACATAGCCCCCATGGCTGAATTTATCAAGATTGGCAAATAGAAATGACAATTCAATACTGAGATAAACAGCAAGGTAAATATATATCCAGATTGATTTTACCCGCTGTAAAACAAGATAATTAGCGAAAAGAATAGACGTTGATAACATACACAAAGTAATGGCAAGGCCATAGGCAGCCTCCATACCCGATGCATTTTGAAAATATAGTGTGATGCCAACGCAGCCGAAAAACAATAACCAGTTTACGCCCGGCACATATAATTGTCCCCTTTCTTCAGAGGGATAATTGATCCGCATCTTTGGCCATAAGTTAAGCCGCATAGCTTCGCTGATAAGGGTGAATGAACCTGAAATTAATGCCTGGCTGGCTATAATGGCAGCCATAGTGGCGATTACTATACCGATAATTTTAAACTCTTGCGGCATCACCCCATAAAATGGATTAAACCCTGCATCAATCATTTCGCTGGTTATCACTTTGCCTTTTAAGTTGTGCATTAACCATGCACCCTGACCGAGGTAATTTAAAATCAAACAGGTTTTTACAAATATCCATGAATACCGTATGTTCCATTTTCCGCAATGCCCTAAATCAGAATATAACGCCTCGGCTCCGGTAGTGCATAAGAATACACCTCCTAAAATCCAGAATCCTTGTCCGCCATTCGATTTTAAAAGGTCCAGGGCATAATGTGGGCTGAAGGCTTTAAAAACACCCAGATCATCAAAGAGGTGCAGGCTCCCCAACACTGCAAGCATTGCAAACCAAATACCCATTATAGGCCCGAAGAGCCGCCCCAGAGAGGCGGTTCCAAACTGCTGCATGAAAAACAGAATTGTGATGATGCCAATTACTATGATTATTATACTTTGAGTTGTGATAGTGCTGAAATAAGATAACTGGCGCAAGCCTTCTACCGCAGATGTTACAGATATGGGAGGTGTTATCATGCCATCTGCCAGAAGAGCGGCACCGCCAAGCATGGCCGGAATAACTAACCATTTTTTTCTTCTTCTTACTAATGTATACAGCGAAAAAATGCCTCCCTCTCCACGGTTATCAGCTTTAAGTGTAAGAATTACATATTTAATGGTAGTCTGAAGGGTTAAAGTCCATATTACACAGGATAACGCACCTAATACCAGTTCCTCAGTTATTGTTCTGCTTTTTGTAATAGCGTTTAAAACATATAATGGAGAAGTACCAATATCTCCGTAAATAATTCCTAAGGCAATAATTAATCCTGCTGCGGTGACTTTGTTGGCCGGTATTTTCACTTTCTGGTATTGTGGTTTGGGGTCCTTGTACAGATTACTTATTTCTGTCAACGGTCGCCTGCAAAGGTATAGGCAAAATCCAAATGGAAACAACAAACCCTAAAAGTTTACTTTTTTCTTATCTGCTTCTTTAATTCTTGAACGGACAATGCAACACTAGTGGTTTTCTTATAGTCATTGATGTAAAGCAATATAACTAGCATCAGTATAATAAAGCAGGCCCGATTTTAGCTGACAAACTGTAACTTTAATCTGCAAAAACTAAGTATTTATGGTTGGTAAAAGAGTGATTTTATTGGTAATGATAGTTTGCGCAGGTCTTTCTGCAATTGCTCAAAAGATAGTTTATTCTGAACCGGATAGGGACGATACCCGTCGTCTCGATTTTTAAGTGGTTGGAAAGATCAGCTGTAATTTTATAATTTATAAAAATATAAGAAAAAGGGCATGGAT
>JBKJXQ010000348.1:0-3106 GCA_046716235.1 Chitinophagaceae bacterium | reverse complement strand
GTTTTGAGCTTGCACAACAGCTTCGCTTACTATAAAGTTGTCATATTTGCTATAATAAAAATATGCATCCAACAATAATTTTTTAGCGATAATTCCTTTGTAACCTAATTCATAAGATTTAACCGTTTCTGGTTTTAACTCACGAAAAGTTGCTTTTATTAAGCGGGCAGAATCTGCAATTGTTCCGGATCTGTAATTTCTTACACTGGCAAGTGTATACCCGGGTTTTGTTGAATTTAACTTATACGCAGTTTGAAACTGAGGTAAGCCACCTATAAGAAAACTAGTGCCGCCTCCAATTCTTAAGTTAATATATTGATTTTGGTTTGAAGGGAAGCGATAAGATGTCTGGTAAGACAAACGAATATTGTTGTCTTTTGCCACCTTAATAACAGCTGCAAACCGGGGAGTGAACTTTCCATCAAAATTTGTTTGCTTATCATACCTGCCGGATGCAAGAAGTGTAAGTACGTCGTTTAAGAGTTTTTTCTTTAATTGAATATACCCACCTCTTTCATTAACTTTTATGACGCCAGCTGTATCGGCAAAAATTGTTCCCTGTGAATTTAATACCCATTGTTTCCATTGTACTCCGGCGATAATTTCAAGCTTATCGGAAAAGCGTAAAGCATCCGAAAGATTAAGTTGTCCTTCGGCTGCATATAGATCTGACTTATCAAGAAATTTAGAACCGCCTACTTTATTTACAGGTGTATTCTTAATCTTTTCTGCTGCTGCATTGAATTGAGGAGTACCTGGTTGTAACCTGTTAGCATCTAAACTTGCCCGGATTTCATTATGAAGTGTAATATCACTTTTAAGAAATGAAGCAGGAATTCCCGGCTGTCCGAGTGCCCGTCTTGTTTCAGAAAAAGTGGCTACATAAGTCGGTATCCATACGGTACCGCTTGGGGAGTATGCTTCATTTAAAAAACTACCTACAGCATCACCAATATAAGAATCACCAGCATTTTCCTGGGTAGTATAGCCACGAAGCATCCAGTTTTTTGCTTTAAACTCCAGTTTATGCTGTGCCATTTTGAAATTCCTCAATGAATACCTGTTTGCACCAGTGTACACAGTAGTACCAGTTCCGAAATAAGTATTCCAGGAAGCTTCAATTTTATCAGTTATTTTCCAATGGACACCGGCATTAATCTTTGCATTGATAGTATTATAATCTACTAAATCTTCTTCATTATAACCGGTTCTCGAAATATTTGAATTTCTATAATAGCCATTTTTTAATCCATTGTAAAAAGGGAGAAACTGCCGTTGCAATGCTGTTGATATAGCTCCTTGTTGTGCTGGTGTCAAAGGGCCTAACTGAGATAGAATAAAAGCAATCGCACCGCCATACTGTGCATTTGTAGGATAAACCGGATTACCCTGAGAGGCAAAGTAACCGTTAGCAAGGCTTGTAAGAGCCGTTGGCGAGCCAGTAATACCAGAACTGGTTAATCTTGTTACATATAAAGAGAAAGCATCCATATTAATGTCAGTCTCATCTCCATAAACATTTACACCATTATAGTTAGGGTCATTACTGCGGTTGCCACCAATTACCTTACTTATAATTCCTGATTGCGATTTATTACGATAGTCTTCGGCTTGCCAGTCACTACCCTTTATTAATTCAGCACTGATTCTGAAAGCAATTTTATCTTTTATAACCTTAGCATAGCGAAAAGTCCAGTTGTAATAAGGTGCTGCGCCACGTTGCTTTCCATCCACATGCATAATGCCCTGCTTGATGTTATAACTTAAGCCCTGATATTTAAAAGGATTTTTACTTGTCATCAGAAGCGTACCATTCATACCACCGGATCCATACAAAGCCGAAGATGCACCAGATAGAATTTCGATATTGTCTACATCAAGATCTGTTAAACCAACAATAGAGCTTACTGCAAAGTTTAATCCCGGGGCTTGGTTATCCATACCATCAACCAACTGGTTCAAGCGGGTATTACCACTACTTACAAAACCACGGGTAGTAACAGTGTGGAAAGTCATACTGGCTGTATGTACATCAACCCCCTTCAGATTAGTAAGTGATTCATAAACAGAAGGAGCAGCAATATTTTTAATAGTAGCGCTGCCCATCCGTTCAATAGTAACCGGTGATTCCAAACTTTTAATTGCAGTACGGGTGCCAGCTATTACCACCTCCTGACCTAAGGCATTATTTACTTTAAAATCTATTGTCAATGGTTGATTAGCACTGGAAACAGTTAATTCCTGGTTTTCATAACCGATCGAACTTATTAACAGCACTACGGGTAGTTTAGATACTTTTATACTAAAATCACCATTAGGATTAGTAAAAGTTCCCTGACTGGTTCCTTTTACAACAACGGATGCTGCAGGGACAGGTTCTTTTGAAGATTCATTTCTGATATTACCTGAAATGGTAACACTCTGAGCATGGGCGGCAATTGAAATGGTAACAGCCATCAGCCAGGCAGCTAAATAGCGGTAGTTTTTTCTCATAATAGGGAATTTTGGTTTGCAATATGATGGAAAAATAAGCATTGTTAAGTTTATCTAAAAATTTAATTTTTAAAGGTAAAGACCGCCTGAACACAATGAAATATTTTCATTTATATAATACAGGACAGGCCCGCCTGACCCTATTATTTTTTTTATTATAAAAATTGTCGGACAGGCCCGCCTTACCTTATTATATTTTTATTATAAAATGTCGGGCAGGCCCGCCTTACCTTATTATATTTTTATTATAAAATGTCGGGCAGGGATAAATTGTTGAAATCTTAAAGCAGCTCAAATTGGCTGCATTTACCTCCCTGCTTAGTTTCGTTAATGGCTCAATTTTCATTTCTCAATCAAACTGCTTTTTATAGTGGTAAAGTTCGTGATGTTTACTCTATCGGAACTGATAAGTTGATAATGGTAGCATCCGATCGTATCTCCGCATTCGATGTTATTTTACCACGGCCAATCCCCTATAAAGGACAAGTGCTTAACCAGATTTCTGCATATATGCTTGATGCTACCATAGATTTTTGCCCCAAGTTGCTATTAAGTGTGCCGGCAGCATATGTTTCGATTGGTAGAATGTGTGTTCCTTTTAAATTAGAATTGG
>JBKJXQ010000347.1:0-2793 GCA_046716235.1 Chitinophagaceae bacterium | reverse complement strand
GCCTGGTTCAGGGTGCTATTCCTACACAAGATCTTCCTTCTGGTATTTTAACCATTACCGTGTTTGATAAGAATTGGAATCCTTTGGCAGAGCGGATAACGTATATCAATAATGAAGAGTATAAGTTTACTGCTGAAATGAATGTGCAGCGGTGGGGATTAAATAAAAGAGCAAAGAATGAAATTGAAATTTCTGTACCGGATAGTTTACCCGCCAACTTTGCAGTGGCTATTACCGATGCAGGTATCGATGCCGATAGCAGTAATAATATTATTTCACATCTTTTACTGACAGGCGATCTTAAGGGACAAGTATATAATCCCTGGTATTATTTTTCTACTACGGAGGATACTGTCAGCAGAAATCTTGACCTCGTAATGCTTACACATGGCTGGCGACGTTTTAAATGGGAAGATGTTGCAAAAGGGAAAATGCCGAAAATTGCTTTTCCAAAAGATACTTCCTATCTATCACTGTCTGGTAAAGTGTATGGTGTTACACCCTCGCAACTCAGAGAAAAACCTTATGTGATTCTGGTCATCAGTCAAAAAACAGGAGGAGGAAATAAAATTCTTTATGTACCTGTAGAACCTTCTGGTAATTTTAATGAACCTTCCCTGGTATTTTTTGATACCGCCCATATCTATTACCAACTTTCTAAAAGTATTAAAGAAGCCTCTTTGCAGTTTATGGAAAACCGACTGCCACCATTTCGAAACAGGATACCGGCCAGAGGTACTTTTTATAATCAACTGGGTGATACAACGGGAAACTCCCGGCATTTTATGTTATCAGATGAAATGGCAAGATTGCTACAGCAGTATGAAGGAAAAGTTTTAGATAATGTAGTTATTAAGGCAAAAACAAAAACACCGGTGCAGATCATGGATGAAAAATATGCCTCCGGACTTTTTAGTGGAGGAGATGGTTATCAATTTGATCTTATCAATGATCAGTTTGCTTCCAGTTCACCCAGTATATTTTCTTACCTGCAGGGAAAAGTAGCAGGCCTTAACATTAGTACGGCTGGTGGTACTCCTTCTTTAGACTGGCGTGGTGGCTCACCCACACTTTTTTTAGATCAATCTCCGGCGGATGCAAGTTTGCTTTCTTCTATCAATGTAAGTGATGTGGCGTACATAAAAGTTTTTCGTCCACCATTTTTTGGAGCACCCGGTGGTGGTAGTAGTGGCGCCATTGCCATCTACACCCGCCGTGGTAATGATGCACAGAGTGCTACTGGCAAAGGGTTGGCCAGTAATAACATTAGTGGTTATACGCTTATCCGCCAGTTTTATGCTCCCAACTACAGCAGCTTTAATGCAACGAACGAGAGAAAGGATTTACGAACTACTTTATATTGGAATCCACAAGTAGTTACTACCCGTCAAAAAAATAAAATATTACTTAGCTTTTATAATAACGATGTAAGTAAATCTTTCCGGGTAATTATAGAAGGCATGAGTAAAGATGGCCGGCTGGTACACCTGGAACAGATAATGGAATAAGATTTAATTTTTGAAATCAAGTACGGCTGTATAATTATAACCGGCATGTGGTTGTATAGACACTCCCACCTTATTATAAACACCTAAACAGATCTCCCGGTGGCCAAGTGATGCCACTCCTTCGTCTATCAATAAGGATAGTAAAATATCAATAGCCGATTTATAACCATAATGGCAACATTCACCACTGAAATATTGTTGCTTGCGACATTCATTGGTAGTGCGGTCATGTGTCACTGTTCCGTTTTTACCGGTAGTAAGTGCATGGCATAATGCACTCCGGTAACAGAGTGAATCAGGATACAAGAGCTTCATCGGTTTTAATGTCAGCATAGTTTGCAGTAATGATTTGTAATAGGATGAACTACGTCTGACCGTTGCCATTCCTTTATCGGGATATTGTTTTACCACGGTGTTGGCAAATAGTACCGGGTTCATCCGGGCCATATTTAAAATGTAGATGGTTTTCTTTTCTTCTTCGGTTAAGTAGCGGGCAGTTGTAGCCGTATTACATGCAAGGTATTTAACATCATTCCAGTCGGTGGAGTAAGCAGCCAATGGTGAAACGGGAATTGTTGACAGGCGAACTTCTTTTGCTGGTATAAAAGAAACAAAAATCAGTAAAGAAACGAGAAGACCCGGTGGTAAAAGAAATTTCATAATTATTATGCTGTTCTTTTATACGGGGATTGGGGCGTTTTATTGCATGAGAATTTTAAAGAATTGTGAAAGAATAAATATAAAGTTTAAATCAATGGTTTTAATTTTTATAAACTTCGATGTAGCTTCAATCTGCCTATTGTATTCCTCAATAGCCAACAGAACCCTGAAATGTGCGACGCAAGGAACGATGCCAGTAGCAATGCAGCTGGCTGCCACACATGTATTTTCATTATCTTCACGGCTACAAAAACATTACAGGAAGGCCTGTGTCATTGATTTAACAATATTTCATTTTGCGTTTTACAGAGTTTAATTTTCATCCCAACCTTTTAGAAGGAATAGAGGCGTCTAATTACGAAAATGCTACACCCGTACAGGAGCAGGTAATGCCACCAATAATGGCCGGTAAAGATGTGATTGCTTCAGCACAAACCGGTACAGGAAAAACAGCTGCCTTTTTATTGCCGGTGATGAACCGCCTGCTTACCAATCATGTGGATGGAAAAGTAGGAGCATTAATTATTGTTCCAACCCGGGAGCTGGCTATCCAGATTTCGCAACACATGCAAGGGCTTTCTTATTTCACTCACCTTAGTTCGATTGCGATATATGGTGGTAATGA
>JBKJXQ010000346.1:0-2937 GCA_046716235.1 Chitinophagaceae bacterium | reverse complement strand
ATACGGGAATGTCAAGAATTTCTAATGCTTTACGATCGTATAAATTTTTATCAATAGCAGTAAACGTATCTGAAGTGATGAAATCAAATAATACTGATCTGTCTGTTGAATGGGCAGCAGTAGTTTTTAAAGCCAGATTGTATTTGTAACTATTTTGATTGAAAAGGCCTTTTAATTGAATCGCTCTCGCACTTTGAAAATACGGAAATTCTTCCAATACTTTGTCCAAAGACTCTGTTTGCTTTTCGTGAATAGCATCAGGTTTGTTAATCAAATACGAATAGTCGTTTACGTTCATCTTTTTAAGGTTCTGAGTTCGGTAATCAGTTTGAGGTTGTTCTAGCTAACTTAAAACGATCATTGGAGTGTTTTTTACCATTTCGCAAGAGACTCGTTAAAGATGTCTTGTGTTATTCTTTCAAATATATCTTTCAAAGCCGCGTTTAATGTAGCTCCAGTCAATTGTTGCTCTGCGGGATAATCATAGAAAAAAGTAAAGGGTTTTTCAAAATCATCCGCTTCTTTTTTCTTATTGCTAAAACGAACATTTATACGAATCGTCAATCGATTTTGAGCTGCCCGCTGATCAGCCGTAGCAGTCATTGGGCTAATTCTGTAATCTACGATTTCTCCTTCATACGATAAGTCAGCGTCATTTTTGACTAAGTTTAGATTGGTTTGGTTCTGAATCAGATCTTGGAGTTCCAATGTAAATGTGCGGTCAATGCCAGGTTCAATTAATTCTGCATTATTTTGAAAAAAGCCAACTTGAAATGTTTCGGCATCAATTTTACCAGTTCCTGTAAAATTGTAGACGGAGCAACTATTGGTACTCCATATAATTATTAAAAGAAGGAAGTGTTTTAGGTATTTCATTTTCTATTTTAAAATTGCTGCGCCAATTCATTAACGCTCGGTCAAATATATTCATTTTCGTTCAGAACCATTTATGTTTTGAATCTTTGTGAAAATATTACAAATCAAATTGCTTAATTTTTCGGTATAAAGTTCGCTCTGAAATGCCCAATTCATCTGCGGCAGCTTTTCGTTTTCCCTTGTTTTTCTCTAATGATTTTTTAATCATTTCAATTTCTTTTTGTTCTAAACGTAAGGTTTCTTCTTCCTCGATAGTTTCGGTGTACAAATAATTGTCGTCATTCTCTTGATAGAGGTCTTCGTTATTTTTGGCGGCTAATAACGCTGCTGTTGGTTCTTCTTCAAAATCAATTTCACTGTCCGTTTCTTTGGAACCGTATATTTTTTTTATCAGATTCTGATTGGTCTCCTGAACTTTAGAGCTTCCATTTTGGATCAGTTCCAACGTTAATTTTTTTAAATCATTCAAATCGCTTTTCATGTCAAAAAGCACCTTGTATAATATTTCTCTTTCGGTACTAAAATCGCTTTCACTTTTTTTATCTTTAATTACCGAAGGTAAATGACTGCCCTGTACCGGCAAATAAGATTGTAAAGTGATTGCTGATATATCTCGATTTGTTTCCAAAACAGAAATTTGTTCGGCTACATTTCGCAACTGTCTTATGTTTCCACTCCAACGAAATTTTTGTAATAGTTGAACTGCATTCTCCTCCAACTTCAAAGGAGGCATTTTATATTTATGGGCGAAATCTGCGACAAATTTTCTAAATAACAAATGAATGTCATCTTTTCTATCGCGCAAAGGCGGTAAAGTAATATCTACGGTGCTTAAACGATAGTATAAATCTTCGCGAAATTTCCCTTTTTCGATAGCATCAAATAAATTGACATTCGTTGCCGCTACAATTCGTACGTCTGTTTTCTGTACTTGGGAGGATCCTACTTTTATAAATTCACCATTTTCGAGAACACGTAATAAGCGAACTTGAGTCGTCAGCGGCAGTTCACCTACTTCATCCAGAAAAATGGTTCCGCCATCAGCCACCTCAAAATATCCCTCACGAGTTCCTGTAGCTCCTGTAAAAGCGCCTTTTTCATGCCCAAAAAGTTCACTGTCTATTGTTCCTTCTGGAATGGCTCCACAGTTTACGGCTATGTATTTTCCGTGTTTTCTATGCGATAGGGAATGAATAATTCTGGGAATATTCTCTTTACCCACGCCGCTTTCTCCAGCAACCAATACTGTAATATCCGTAGGAGCAACCTGAATAGCTTTTTCAATGGCGCGATTTAGCTTTTGGTCATTTCCAATAATCTCAAAGCGTTGTTTTATAGCTTGAACTGATTCCATTTTTATCTTTTTTTAAAGTTTTAGTTGTTTAAGGGTTCAAGTTATTGAGATAATTTTAAGCCTTAAATTGTAAACTTTTTTCTAATTCATTTCACTCAAACCAACAGCTTCTCCTTTTAAAGTTCCACTTGTGCAAGACGTAATTCTTACATTCACAAAATCTCCAATTTTATAACTCTCTTTCGGAAAAACTACGGTAATACTTTGGGAATTTCTTCCAGAGAACTCTTCCGTAGATTTTTTTGAAAGTTTTTCTACCAAAACTTCTACTGTTTGCCCAATAAATTCCTCGGAGCGTAACCAAGCGTGTTTTTGCTGTAAGTCGACAATTTCTTGTAATCGTCTCGCTTTGGTTTCATCCGTTACATCGTCTTCCATTTTTCTGCCAGCCAATGTTCCGGGGCGCTCTGAATAGCTGTACATATAACCAAAATTATATTTTACATATTCCATCAAACTCAGTGTGTCTTTGTGATCTTGTTCGGTTTCCGTCGGAAAACCACTAATCATATCTTGCGAAATGGAACTGTTTGGGATAATGCTTCTGATTTTGTCAATCAAATTCATGTATTCCTCTCGTGTATGCAAACGATTCATTTCTTTTAAAATTCTATTGCTTCCGGATTGAACGGGTAGGTGTATGTGTTTACAAATATTAGGATACTTTGCAATAACGTGCAAAATACTTTCATGCATATCTTGGGGAT
>JBKJXQ010000345.1:0-3609 GCA_046716235.1 Chitinophagaceae bacterium | reverse complement strand
CCATTGCCTCCTTCGGGATAGCTGTATGCTATTGCCTGTATAGTACTGCACAAAAACCGGTAGCTAAACAATTGCCGGCAAAAAGAACCTCCCAAAAAGTAATAATAGATGGGAACCTTAATGATGCGGCATGGAAAGATGCTGCCACCGCCAAGGGGTTGATAGAGTTCCGTCCAAAAGTAGGTGCGCCGGAAGATTCTGCTACCAGAACAGAAACCTACCTGATGTATGATGATGAGGGTATTTATTTTGGTGGCTATTTACATGAACGCACCAAAGACAGTATTTCTTCTGAATTAAGAGGCCGAGATGGTTTTGGCAACAATGATTTTATCGGGATCATTTTTGATACCTACAATGATCGCCTTAATGGTTTTGAATATTTTATTACACCGCTGAATGAGCAAATGGATGCAAAAGTCTCTCCTGCTTCAGCAAACAGTGATAATGGTGGTGAAGATTTTAGTTGGAATGCCGTATGGAAAAGTGCTGCAATTATTCATGCAGATGGTTGGTCTTTTGAAATGTTTCTTCCATTTTCTGCAATACGCTTTGGTAAAGATGATCTACAAAATTGGGGACTTAATATTACCCGCCGTCGTCAAAAGACAGGGCAGCAATATATGTGGAATCCTGTTGATCCGAATGTAAATGGATTTCTTACACAAGAAGGGCTTTGGACCGGTGTTACTAAAATCAAACCTCCACTCCGGCTCCAGTTCTCCCCTTATTTTTCCATTTATGCTAATCACTATCCTGCCAACCAAAGCGGTATTAAGAACTGGGATAGCCAGGTAAATGGTGGCCTGGATGTAAAATATGGCATCAGTCCTTCGTTTACCCTTGAAGCTACATTGATTCCCGATTATGGCCAGGTGCAAAGTGATAACCAGGTGCTGAACCTCACACCTTTTGAAGTGCAGTTTAATGAAAACAGAAGTTTCTTTACCGAAGGGACAGAATTGTTTGGCAAGGGAAATTTATTTTACTCCCGGCGAATTGGCACTTCTACACCTGTTCACTATTATGATGCTTACAATGCAGTTGGCACTGATGAAAAGTTAATAAAAAACCCCTCTGAATCAAAACTGATTAATGCATCAAAGATTTCAGGAAGAACGCAGGGTGGTCTTGGTGTTGGTATATTAAATGCTATTACAAAGCCCCAGTATGCGACGATAGAAAATACAACCACCAAAGAACAACGCAAAATACAAACAGATCCTCTTACAAATTATAATGTACTGGTGCTGAATCAATCCTTTAAACATAATTCAAGTATATCCCTTGTAAATACCAATGTATGGCGCAGCGGCTCTGATTATGATGCAAATGTAACATCTGCTCTTTTTGATTTTAATGACAAAAAGAATATGTTTAATGTTGGGGGAAAATCTGCCGTTAGTAATCTTATCGGATATGAAGCTAATGGTAAAACATCTACCGGCTATAGCCAAAGTCTGTATTTTGGAAAAACCAGCGGACGATTAAATTTTAATATATCGCAGGATTTAACCGATAAAAAATTCAACAGTAATGACCTTGGTTATTTCACTAATAATAATTTCCTGGATCATAGTTTCTATGTAGGGTACAAATGGACCGAACCGAAAGGAATTTACAACCGCATTTTTATCAATGCCAACGGCCAGTTTAGTAAATTATTCAGTCCTATACAGAATATTGCACAGAAGTATCAACAGGCAGGTCTCAATTTAAACTTCAATATGCAATCCAAAAAACTCTGGTGGGTGGGAAGTTTTATTTCTTTACGTCTTCGTGAAAATGATTTTTATGAACCCCACCAGGAAGGATGGTTTTTTCGCAGGGGCGGTAGTATTGTATGGGGTGGTTTTTTTGAAAGTAATGATGCTAAAAAATATTCGATTTCACCGGAATTTATTTTTCGCAAATTTTTTAACTTCTACAATGGCAATAGCTACCAGTTTGCCATTCGGCAAAGCTATCGGTTCAGCAGTAAGCTTTCAGTTTCTCACAGGTTCAATACCAATCCCAGATTCAACAACATTGGTTTTACTTATACTAATAATAACAACGAAATTATTTTTGCACGAAGAACGGTTACCGCTGTTGAAAATGTACTTAGTGCAAAATATAATTTTACCAATAAAATGGGTATTACGTTGCGTACCAGGCATTATCTGAGTTCCGTCAACAATAAAGAATTTTTTACCCTGAAGGATGATGGTAAACTGAATCCTAACAGTACGTTTAATAAAAATACAAACCGGAATGTCAATTTTTTCAATGTTGACATGGTGTATACCTGGCAGTTTGCACCCGGCAGTTTTGTTAATCTTGTTTGGAAAAATTCTGTTTTTGATTTTAAAGATCAGGTAGAAAACAACTATTTCAAAAATTTCAGCAATACATTAGAAGTTGAGCAGAACAATAATTTATCGCTGAAAGTGATATACTTTCTGGATTACCTCCAATTAAAAAAACATAAGAAGAAATGAGGGCATTAAATAAGGTAAATAGATTACGAAACTATTTACCTTATTTACTCATTTTACTTTTAACCTACTACTTCACCATACTCCGGCTTCCATTCATATTTCCAACGCCGGTGACTCCATAACCACATATCGGGATATTGCCGTATTACATTTTCAAGGTAGTTTACAAATGTTTTGGTAAGTTCAGTTTCGCTTACCTTATTTGTATTTTCATAAGCCAGTGAAAACACGGCTTCGTAAAACCCTCTTTTGGGCTTATGAATAAAAGCAAATACTACAACAGTGTCATTATTTATAGCGGCTTTTGCAGGTCCTTTTACAAAAGGTGTTGGCCGGTTAAAAAAATTAATCCACCATGCACTCTTTGGGTGGCCCGGGTTCTGATCAGCAGCAAGGCCAAGGATATATTGTTGATTCCTGTATGGCAGAAAATCTTCCCGCATGTGAGTAGCCCTAACCAATAGCGTACCATGACTGGAACGAAGATTGTAAAATAATTTATCAAGTATTTTATTTGTAATCGGCATATAAACTCCTACAAAAGGCATAGTTAACTGCTGACTACCGGAAGCATTGCCCCACTCCCAGTTAAAATTGTGACCAAGATGTATCTGAACATTTTTTCCTGACTGCTTAAACTCATTAACTACATCCCAATTAGCCGTAAATCTTTTTAGAAAAAAATTTTTGGATGCTGATACCATTTTAATCGTTTCAATAAAAGTATCAATCAGGTTGTGATAAAACTTTTTAGCGATCTGTTTTCTTTCCTGTTCTGTTTTTTCGGGAAATGCTATTAAAAGATTATTCATCACAATATCTTTCCGGTATTGAAAGACATAAAAAATTAATCCATAAATACAATCAGACAAAAAATATAATATTTTCAAGGGCAGCAAAGAGATGACCCATAAAAAACCGTAAACAACATAATACATAATAACAAAAGGTTGACTTTACAAAACTATGTTTTGAACAAGGTTGCTCTTACCAGGATAGTCCGTATTGAAATGCAATCCCCTGCTTTCTTTACGGAAGGCAGCTCCTTTTACAATCAGGTACCCGACGGTTATAATATTTCTAAACTCCAAAAGTTGTGGAGAAAGGGAACAGCTTTCATATAACAGTT